>JBGTHU010000384.1:0-6558 GCA_041745975.1 Mariniblastus sp. | reverse complement strand
GACTTCATTACCGGCATTGGCGTTCATGGTTACGGTCACAGCCATCCACTGATTATTGAGGCGGGAATAAAAGCCGCACTTTCCGACACAGTGATGCAGGGGAACTTGCAGCAAAACGGAGACAGTTATGAGTTTTCCCGCCTGTTAATTGATACTGCCAGACAGCACGGTTCTGATCTGGCTCACTGTATTTTATCGACCAGCGGTGCGATGGCCAACGAGAACTCGCTGAAGATTGCTTTTCAAAAACATCACCCCGCCAATCGAGTGATCGCCTTCAGCCACTGCTTTGCCGGTCGCAGTTTGGCCCTGTGCCACATCACCGACAAACCGGGCTATCGCGACGGCATGCCCGATACGATCCCAGTCGACTTTATTCCTTTTTTCAACGCCGATGACCCTGAGAAAAGCACGCGCATCGCAGTCGACCATTTGAAATATGTGATCAAACGGCATCCGGGAAAACATGCTGCGCTTTGGATCGAATTGATTCAAGGAGAAGGGGGCTCCTATCCGAGCTCAACCGATTTTTTCCGAGCCTTGATTGACGTGGCCAAAGAGAATAATATTGCGGTGATAGCAGATGAAGTGCAAACGTTTTGTCGCACCAGCCAACCGTTTGCGTTTCAACACTTTGAACTGGACAAACAAGTCGATATCGTCACCATTGGCAAAATCTCCCAAGTATGTGCGACATTGTTCACGCCCGCTTACAACCCGCGGCCTGGTTTAATCAGCCAGACCTTTACCGGGAGTTCGTTTGCGATCATCGCCGGCCATGCCATTTTAAGTGACTTGATCGCCCGCGGTAACTTTGGAGCGGGAGGCCGAAACGAACAAATTCACGCTCGATTTGTGGCCGGTTTGGAAGCGATTGCTCATCGATATCCGGGCTCGATTCACGGCCCATTTGGATTGGGAGGAATGGTCGGATTCACCCCCTTTGATGGATCGGAATCGGCGGCTAAGGAACTGGTGTGGGATCTGTATCACGCGGGGCTGTTGTGCTTTATGGCCGGCGGGGGGCCAGCTCGCGTCCGTTTCTTGGTGCCACTGGGTTGCACGGAGGATCATCACATTGATTCGGCTTGTCGTATCCTCGAGCAAGTGATTGCCAAGCGAAAATCGTAAAATGAGACCTGTTGCGGTGTTCAATCAGGTCAATATTACGTTGTGCTATCAGTGCGGGTCAGACCCTCTCTTTTTGGTAACCCATCCAATCGAATTCACTTTCACTACGTTCCCATTGACTTCCCTGTCGCGTCGTTCAGGCCCCAGCATTGGCCGCCGGCGCCCTTGCCAGTCGGAATCTCGTCCCCCAATTGTTTTTTCAGCTTCGCCGGGCAAACGAAAAAGGAAAGTGAACAATCACTTTCCTTTCTACAATAGCAATTTCGACGGTACATCGAAAAAGAAATTTATGCTTAATTCCTCCGCCACCTTCGCCGGAAACTGGTTGCCACAATCCCGGTTAAAATCACCATAAGACCCGAGCTAGGTTCAGGAATCGACCGGACATTGTCCACCAAAAGTCCGGAATCGACAATATTGTCGACGACATCAAAAACACCAAATGCGATCGTGTACTCGTCTCCGGCAATTAAATTACCAAACTCAACATTCATCCATCCAGTGGAATCCATAAATTGCGGTCCGCCATCAAATGTGAGGGGTGAGAAAGTATCAAGAACCGCTGTTCCTGCGATAGTGCTGGTCGTTTGATTATATAGTAAAGCAAAGGCGAAATCATTAAAGTCAGGCGATTGAAAACCTTCGTCGGTCAAAAAGTTCCATGAGAATGCCAATCGATTCATGCCTGCCGCCAAAGTAAAAGTTTGAAAGAGCGTGGCTCCTTCAGTTGCACTTGCAAAGGTGCTGCTCACATAGTCAGTCGGCAGACCAGCAGAATTCAACAAGAAATCGTGTACGGATACTGAAACGGCCCCCGCACCAGTTCCAATGCTTGCATAATGGTTACCATCAGTCGCACTATACCCATTTATAGTTCCACCAGAAACTGATGAATTGGGACCCAAGGTTGTCCAACCGGTCATCTGCGTTTCGAAGCTTCCATTGATGAGCCCAGCGTCCGACCGAACATCAAAAAACGCCACTCCGCATATTAGCATCGCACAAAAAACCAGACGCTTTGATGAAATCATAGGTGAACTCCTCGTTTGTCAATGTTGAAAAAATAAACCAAATTATTCGACCAACCTAAAAAAACAATCACTGTCAATATTCGGCCTACTTTGGTTGGACCAATTATAGCTACAAAGCAATCGCTTGTAAACCAGTTATTTCGGCTTTGTCACTTTTAGAAACAAGTCTCGATTAAGGTGGTTTATAGATCCCATAATGGGCCATAACGAATTCTAAACTTCCTTTATATTGATATTTGAACGGAGTCCACGAAGGGTTGAAATACTATTCGGCATGAGCTTTGCCTGTTTTTTTGCCAATGAACTGCTTGCCTGCTGTGACTTCAAGCGATAAACAGGGGTCGTGTGTCCAGTACCCAGGATTTCAGAAACCAAATCGGCCGAGTAACCGTCCAGAACCATTTGAACAGCTTTAAGCTTGAATTCCTTAACAAAAAATGTATGAGTACGGCGAATTGAATTAACGGTCATGCGCTGATTTTAGCCATCTTGGCTCTCCTAAGGGTTGCTTCAAACGCCTAGATAATCTTAGAGGTTCTCGCACCCGGCAACCGTGGGCCACCTCAACGGGCCGGATCGCGCTCGGAAGAATAAAAGCACTTTCCTGGTCAAATTGCTACGGGACGAATTATGGTCGCATTTTTGGGTAACAGATTTTTGGGTAACAGTTTAGTCAATTTTTTAATTTTTAATATCGGCGGTGGTGACCCGTTGGCAAGTGGCTTGCATGTTAAACTAAGACGGCACTGAGTAGAGATTCGACTGCCGAATGTTATCTTACGCAGGACGACCAAAGGGCGAAGCGCTCGCTCTGCCAAGTTGGTCGTTGGCGAGACACGAGGGTCATTCACAAAGACCAACCACTCGCCGTTGTGACGGATCGACTACCAAGAATTTCAGCCTCACCTGGTTGTTCAACCACTCTGCGACAGTCATCGCAACGAGCCGCCTGATGTTGAAAACTTACTACCCAATAAACGTTATCAACAATATTTTGTTGCAGGTGCTGGAAGAAAAACTTTGGCGTCAGCACCGACACCTGACCATGGCAATGCGGACATCGCTGAGGTGCGGGGACTTCCAGCTCCCAGTCAAACTCCGTTGACGAGTGGCGAAACCAGCCAGAATGCCCCACCGGAGTCCTTTTTTTCTTGCCTTGTTTCTGCGTTGGTGGCTGAATGACTTGACCATCGTCTGCGGTGCCAGCGTTCTCTTGTTGATTGGTGGCGAGTTTGTTTTGACGTTCGAGCTCGAGTTCGAGTTTTGCTTGTTCGAGCTGCCTTTCCAAGACCAGATGCTGCTCCCTCAGTTGCTGGTTGCGATATCGCTCGGCGTCGAGTTGTCGCTACAACATTTCTAGCGTTTGACCGCTTTGATAAGCCAGCTGCACCAAAGTTCCAATGGCAGCACCGCCAAGATGAGGGCAGTGGCCTACCTTTCCGCAAGACCGTTCGCGTTTGGGATAAAGGCAAAATTGCATCGGCATCCACTTTCAAGATGCCATTCAGATAACCTCAAACTACCTTGTAGAGCAACCCCAATCTGATAAAACATGGACTAAACTGTTATAACGGGGACAGGAAAAGAAACGGGGCCAGGTCCAATCGTGTTCGTACCCTAAATGCTGCCACTGTTAGAAAACATTGGCCATGTTCAGTAAGACTGGGGAGAGTAAAAACTCAAAAATCCCCGTAAAAAGAGAGTGCGATTGAGAGGACTTGAACCTCCACGGGGTTGCCCCCACTAGGCCCTCAAAACTCTGTAAACAGCGGGTTGCATCAACTCTTTTCCCGTTTTTTATCGAACGAAGTTAAGTATAGCATCCGTTTTTGTTAGATGCAAACTGTTGCAAAGAAACGCAAGAAAAAGCGGTATTGTTTTCAAGCACCGTGCGCAAATCCAGTAACGACGACTTTTGCTCAAGCACTCGACTAATCGGAAATCGATCCAGCCTTCCGCTCCTCAACGAGGGATTCCTGAATCCTCATTTTCGATTGAGTCGTCGTGAGTTGCTGGCGATCAGCAAGATTAGGGAACCTTTGGAGCAAATGGTCGAAACATAGACCCCGATTTAACTTGCAACCGTTACAAGTCGATGCCTCTCAACGCTCAGTTGGCTGCCGAAGTCCAATGGGTGCAGGCCAACCGGTTGCGGATGGTGAGCGAGTCCGACGGCGTGACAACGGTCGATCTGTCCAGGGCACTTGCCCCTCCGCCGTCGTATGCTGCCTTGGGATGGCTCGAAACGAGTATTCGCGCCTACGCCAAGTATTGCGAGATCGCCGCCAAGGCTACGCAATCGCTCGAAGATGATCGCGAAGTCGTCCGCCGGGAAAAGCAATCGATCGATAAGATTCGGGAGCTTCTGGGGCAAATGATCGACGATTAGCCGAGCAAGTGACTGGCAACGATTGCCAGTCGTCCAGCTCGATCTGCAAGCCCGGTCACACTTCCGGTTATGTAACCCTTGCCTTCGGTGAACGGTCGCACAGTTCAGGGGGGGCAACTAGGCCATAGTCAAATCGGTCTGTCACTCGATGGTGTAAACCCTCGTATTTATGGGGTGTTTTGTGGTGGTGGGTGGTGGTGGTGGGTGGTGAGGGGATTTTGTGCCACATATGGTAAGGGTGGTGGTGTTGGTGTGGTGGTGGACGTTGTTGTGTGGTCTGCGGTGTCCTGTTGGTGTTGTGTTGTGGGATCGTGACCGGAAACCGAACCAGAACCCCCCCAGGGGTCTTGGAGTCCCTTTAGATTATCCCATTGTACTGGACCCCGTTTTCCACTTGCGGCTGCGGGGCTATGCTGCCATTTCGATGTCTGAAAAGATTTAATGGACTTACCTTTGGAACATACTACCCAATGCTTACCTGAAAACAACATCGAATCGCTGTTTTCGTTCGGGCGCATAGAAGGTTTCTAATCGGACTTGATCGCCTGCTTTGAAACGGTCAGCACTCCCACTGTATCGGCACCAATAACCCGCACGACCTTTAAGAAGAAGGATCCTTTGATTTTCTTGTCAAAAAAATGGTTAACGGCTCGTTGTTCTGGTTTCGTGGAGTATCCTATTCAAACTACGCCATGTATAAAACTTGAACGATGCAAAACGGCAATAGAACTAAAACGGCAATAGAACTGAGAGAGTGGGACATTTGTTTTTCATAAAGATTTGTGAACTCTGGCAATCTTAATCAAGTCAGTTTTCCATGCATTGATATCTGGTTCAATCTCCTGCAATAATCTGTTTCTCAATTCAAATGGATTGATCCAATAAATGGAATCCTTTTTTTCAATTGCAGGCCCCGTTTCCAGCATCGCGAATACGAAATCTTGCGAGGTTTTAGGAACGCCGTGGTGCAAGAGCCCATTTCGGAATGTTGACCAAAAATAAAAGGCTTCTGATTGGTTTAATCCAAGATGCTTCCCGACAATCTTAAAAACCCTGTGTCCAAGTGTAAAATGGTCAGCGAATTGGTACTTTGTTCGGAGGTGTTTTTCATATAACGGAAATAAAACGAGCAAAACAATAAAACCCTCCGATCCATGCATTCTCTTAAGCGGTTTGATGTACCATTCAGCAACCCGCTCTTTAACGCTGATAGTCGATTCAATAAATCCAGGAATACAAGAAACTGTTGCTGACGTAGTTGTCGCAAAGTTTTTAATCGTAACTGTTTTGGTTAATCCTTTTGCCATATCAATTCCTTTAAAGGCATAGGGTGTCGTCCAAATTCTTTTCTATTCTTAAACAATATTAAATCTTAAGAGGTACTTTGAATCGCCCCCCAGTATTAGTCATCCAAATTTTATATCGGTGCTACAACATTGTCGATTCAATGACTTCAGGGAGTTCCCGCAGCATTCTTTTGACATCATCGGCGTTAAGTTCGGACTTGTTGTGTGCCGCATCGTTTCCAATCGATGCGAGGGCATCGATTTGTTTCATCTTCGTTTTCGAGTAATGGTCTGCCGCGTAGAGCGATTGATTGAAGTCGTATAATGTGGGACGTGCCTTTGCGGGTGTTTGGTTGAGAATGTCACAAACAGTGCGCATATGTTCCTCAAGAACAGCGCGACCAATAACGCCCGCAGCAAGAAAAAAACCCGCAGAAAATAGATGCTTCGCCTGATCCAGAAGGTCAGCAAGTGTCTCAGCTTTAACCAGCTGAGTAAAGTTAGACAAATGATCGTTTTCAATTTCGTGTTTGATTGCTTCTAAAGTGCCCACTCCCTGCATGACAAATGCCAGTGAGTTTTTCTGAGGAGGGCTGTTAAAAAATTCTTTCCATGGTTTGGCACTTGTCCCAAGCTGATGGCCATATGAAACCCCCTTGCCCCACCATTTATGGAGTACTTGAAGATTGACCCAGATTGGAAATCCTGGTCGGTGGTCTGT
>JBGTHU010000383.1:0-3961 GCA_041745975.1 Mariniblastus sp. | reverse complement strand
GAGGCCCAATTGACCAATCCTTCTCGATCGAGCGGACCGGTGGCACCGCCGGTAGCTGGTTTTTCAAACAGGTACAATCCGGCCATCACCGGATAATCGGCCTCTTTTTGGCGATAGGCGTCAATCGCCTGTTGTTTGACGAACTCGATCACATCGTCGGGCGTCCGGTTTCGGAGCGATTCGATATCCTGTTCGACACCGAATTTAGCCTTCACCCAGACGACCACGCTGTTGAGGCCATAGTCGGGGTGCATCATTTGTTCGGCCCCACTGATTTCAATTTTTTGAATCGCACTTCGAGCTTTACCAATCAGAAATTCATCGACGCGATCGCGGCCGATTTCTTTAAGCTCTTTGTCACGAACTCCTAAGTTCCAGCGGGTATTGGCAAAATAGGTCAGCGCGTTCCAATTCCATTCCGATTCTTCTTCGTTAATCGGTAGGTTCTCCTCGATTTTATTGAGAATCTCAGTCTCCGCGAATCGCTCCGCTTCGTCCAGACAAATTTTAATCGCCTCATCGGCTGCAGCATTCTTAAATTCGCGAGGGTCGAGAGCAACGCCCAATTGCTTACCGGCAAAATTAGCGAAACTTACCGCACCATAATCGGCGGCCATCAGTCCGGCAATATTTCGATTCACCTGTTGTTCGATCATATCCATAACGGCGTCACGGCAGCTGGCTCCATCCAAAATTCGCTGGCGGAAACCATAGATCCGTTTGCGTTGCTCATCCATCACTTCGTCGTATTCGAGCAAGCTTTTTCGAATTTCGAAGTTATACTCTTCGCGTTTCTTTTGGGCCGCATCAATTCGGCGAGACACCATACGACTTTCAATGGGCATATCGTCGTTGAAACCACCCATTTCCAAGATGCGTTTGACGAAAGGTCCGGCGAAAATTCGCAGCAGATCATCATCCAGACTGAGAAAAAATCGGCTACTTCCTGGGTCGCCTTGACGTCCGCAACGACCGCGCAACTGCAGGTCAATACGGCGGGCATCGTGACGTTCACTGCCAATCACGTGCAACCCGCCCAGTTCCTTGACCTCTTCGCCCTGCTCGGTCATTTGGTGTTCGCGGTCGATCTGATTGACGAGTGCATCCCACTCTTCCAGCGGCACGTCTAAGCGTGTTGGGTACTTATCTTGAAGGCGAGCCCAGGCCATCGTTTCCGGGTTCCCTCCCAGCACGATGTCGGTACCGCGTCCTGCCATGTTGGTGGCGATGGTGACGGCTCCTCGGCGGCCTGCTTGTGCCACGATCTCCGCCTCCCGTTTATGATTTTTGGCGTTCAGAACCTCGTGCTTGATTCCCTTTTGCTCGAGGTAACGCGAAAGAACCTCACTTTTTTCAATCGAAACAGTTCCAATCAAAATCGGGCGACCGGGCACTTGCAATCGACTCACGTCCGATCGCTTAAGCGTATGCAGCGAGCCGTCAATTTTATCGGCCAGCACAATTTGATTTTCGTTTTCTTGTTTCAATTTCCCCACGTAGTAATCGCCATTTTTCATAAAGGCCATATAGTTGCGGTGGTAGTCTTCGATCTCGTTGGCGATCGCTTTCCATTTAAACTTCTCAGTCGCGTAGATAATGTCCGGATGGGTAATGCGTTGCATCGAGCGGTTGGTTGGAATGGCGACGACATTCAATTTATAGATCTTCCAAAACTCTTCTGCTTCGGTCATCCCGGTTCCCGTCATTCCGCAGATTTTATCGTACAGTTTGAAGTAGTTTTGTAACGTGATCGTGGCCAGTGTTTGAGTTTCCTCTTTAATCTTCACCCCTTCTTTGGCCTCGACGGATTGATGAAGGCCATCGCTCCATTGCCGTCCCTCCATTTTTCGTCCGGTAAATTCATCAACAATGATTACTTGACCGTCCTCGACTACATAGTTGACATCCCGCTTGTACAAAGTCCTTGCTTTGAGAGCATTGTCGATCAAGTGCGGCCAATCCATGTTTCCAGCAGTATAAAAACTCTCGACTCCAGCCAATTTTTCGGCGTAACGAATCCCTTCGTCGGTCAGTGCCACACTGTGTTGTTTTTCGTTGACTTGAAAGTGCAAATCCGGTTTCAATGCCATCGCGATGCGGTTGGCTTCAACATAGCGAGAAGGATTTTGGTTGGCTGGACCAGAAATAATCAGCGGGGTACGGGCTTCATCGATCAAAATGTTGTCGACTTCGTCAATTATGGAGTAGGCCAATGGCCCTTGGGCTTGTTGCGAACGTTTGTCAAAGCGATCATCACCTCTAGCAGCAGGTCGCATGTTGTCTCGCAGATAGTCAAAACCAAATTCGTTGTTGGTCCCGTAGGTGATTGCTTTCGAGTAAGCGATCTGTCGCTCACTCGCCGGCATGTTGCTCTGGATCGCAGCGACGCTCAAACCCAACCCCATGTACAAAGGGGCCATCCACTCCATATCACGTCGAGCCAGATAGTCATTGACTGTCACCACATGCACGCCTCGACCATCAAGCGCATTCAAATAGGCGGGAAGAGTCGCCACCAATGTTTTACCTTCCCCGGTCACCATCTCCGCCACCGCCCCGCTGTGCAGCACCATCCCACCAATCATTTGAACATCATAATGCCGCATTCCCAAAAAACGCTTACTTCCCTCGCGGCAAACCGCGAAGGCCTCGATCAGGATATCATCCAGAGTCTCTCCAGCGCGCAGTCGTTCCTGAAAGCGAGTCGTTTGTTCCCGCAGTTCTTCATCGGACATGGCTTCATATTTTCCCTCCAAAGCATTGATACCTTCCACTTTGGATTGAAGTTTTTTGATGTATCGAGCATTGGATGAGCCAAATAATTGGGTCACCAATCTTTCAAATCCCGATAATAATCCAGAGAAAAAGCCCGAAATTACTTCCCAAATGCGTTCTAATAAGTCCATAATGATATTTTTCCAGTCAGCTTTCTAAAAGTGTCCAAGCGACAGCCACGACACTCTGAAACCTATCGGCATGTAAAATTGTCAGCTAAAATGATGATCGTGCCCAAAAACATCGGTTTTCACCTCAAAAACCAAAGATTATCGAGATAAACGATCTTGGTCACAACACAATCCCGTTTCTTGGCTTGGAGATTGCCCATTCCCTATTAAAATCTGACAGAAACAGTTGATTCTAACAAAATTTGCTCAAATGATGCAACTTGTATGCCTTGAAATGAATTATTTTAAAGAAATGCGATGCCCGCTGCCTCCTGCACCGGTAAAGCGATGGAGACTTTTCTAATTCCCACTTAGAAATTGTTCCTGCCAGTTGCCGCCACCGGTTGTTCCTACCCGTTGTTGATGCTCGCTTTAATTATCTTAAACTAATTAACCTGATTTGAACCCATTAGCTTTGACGAACCCTCCAACTCCAATCAAAAAACTGCCTCTCACGACGGAAATCAAGGGCCAATTCGTATTGTTGGGGTGCGGAACCTCCGTCGGCGTGCCGGCTTTGGGGTGCGGCTGCCCCGTTTGCATAGGTGGTTTGCCGCGAAATCAACGGACGCGGTGCAGCGCCATCGTGGGGCTTCCCCACGGAAATCTACTGATCGATACTTCTCCTGATTTGCGAATTCAATTGCTCCGCGAGCGAATAGGAATTGTGCATTCTGTTATATTCACGCACGAACATGCCGATCATGTCATGGGTTTTGACGATTTACGTCTGTTTCAGTTTTATCTGGGGCATCCAGTCCCCGTATACTGTAATTCAGATGTGGAGGCGCGATTAAAAAAAGCCTTTGATTACGCTTTTAGTGATCGTCCTCATACGCACCAAGGAGCAACTCCAGCGATTGACTTGCGACCCCTTTCGAGTGATCCCGTTGAGATCTTGGGAGCGACCGTGATTCCGATCCCCTTGAAACATGGCCCCCATTTTGATGTCTTGGGATTTCGAATTGGCAACGTGGCTTATTGCACCGATGTTAATCAGATCCCCGCAACCAGCA
>JBGTHU010000382.1:0-2873 GCA_041745975.1 Mariniblastus sp. | reverse complement strand
TCGGGTTTATGCTTGCGGGAAACCCGGTACGAGGTCGGACGGGCATGCGACGTTTTCACCTTCGCCGCGATGGAAGCGTTGCGGGATGACGGCCAGATATTTTCTTGCGATATTTCCCCCCAAGGTAAGGCTCGCAAGATTTATACATTGCGTGAACCCCTGTCGTTGGTCGCCGCGATCACACCCTTCAATCACCCGCTAAATCAAGTGGCGCATAAACTGGCCCCGGCGATCGCGGTCGGTGCCAAGGTAATTCTCAAGCCTTCGGAAAAAACACCTCTGACGGCAGTTCGCTTGACTGAGATATTGTACGAGGCGGGCCTGCCGGGCGAAATGCTCAGTTGTATCCATGGCCCGTTGGATTCGATCGCTCGGCCCTTGGTACGCGACTCGCGGATTGATCTGGTCTCCTTTACGGGCAGTGCCGCAGTGGGTAAGGAGATTGCCGCGACGGCGGGATACAAGAAAACATGTCTGGAACTGGGAGGACACTCACCCTTGTTGATTCTGCCTGATGCGGATTTGGAGTTGGCAGCGCGGTTGGCCTGCGAAGGCTGTTTTCGCAACTCGGGGCAGCGATGTACTGCCGTCCGCCGATTGCTGGTTGACGAATCGATCGTGGCGGAATTCACCGAACGATTCGTCTCCCTGGCAACCAGTTATCGCTGCGATGACCCGCTGGATGAAGAAACCATCGTCGGCACCGTGATCGATGAAGCATCCGCTCAAGCGTTGCAATCAGCGGTCGACGAAGCCGTTTCTGGTGGTGCACAAGTCTTACTGGGCGGAAGTTGCGTGGGGGCTCTGTTCGAACCGACAATCTTGACCAAGGTAGCACGTTCCGCTTACCTGGCAACTCATGAATGCTTTGGCCCGTTGGCTCCGATTTTCCCAGTAAAAGATCTGGATGATGCCCTGATGTTGGCCAACGCCACCGATTATGGGCTGTCCGCCGGTGTCGTGACGAACCAATTGAGTTGGGCGATACGCTGCGTCAAAGAAATCAAAGCGGGTACCGTAAACGTCAATGAAATTCCCGGTTACCGCTTGGAAATGAGTCCCTTTGGAGGGATTAAGGATAGCGGATTGGGTATCAAAGAAGGAGTGATCGAGGCGATGAAGTTCATGTCGACGGTCAAGACCTATTCGTTGCCCTGGTGATTCGAACCGATAGGACCAGTGAAGTCAGACGGCTGGGACGATTTTGGTCGAGGGCGTGATCGGCGTTTACGTGGCATTCGCATCGCTTTGAAACATGCTAAAATGTTGTATGATGGAGCTTAAGGCCGCTTGGCACCGATATTGGGATTTACAGCTCGCGGGTTGACAATTTCGCAACCGTTGACGGAGTACTGCGAAACCCCTTAAACGATAACCTCAAACGATATTTGATGATGAAGAACATATTTTCCGGTTGTTTACCTGCGTTGATGACTCCCGCGACGGCCGAGCGACGGCCGAATTTTGCCTCGTTGGTAAAAAAGGGAGAGCAGTTATTGAATGCGGGAATGAACGGCGTGATTTATTGTGGTTCCATGGGAGATTGGCCACTGCTGACCGACGCCCAGCGTCAGCAAGGCGTGGCTGAGTTGGCCGCTGCCGGGATTCCGGTCGTCGTGGGAACAGGAGCAGTCAATACCCCGACTGCGGTGGAACATGCGCGACATGCGGCTGAGGTCGGTGCTGCTGGTTTGATGGTGATCCCCAGGGTGTTATCTCGCGGGACATCACCCGTTGCCCAGCGAAACCATTTCGCGGCGATCTTGCAAGCGGCTGCAACACTTCCGGCCGTAATTTATAACAGTCCGTATTATGGCTTCGAAACCAAAGCAGATCTATTTTTCGATCTAAGATCCGAATTTCCCAATTTAGTAGGTTTTAAAGAGTTTGGAGGAGCAGAATCAATGACGTATGCGGCTGAGCATATCACCAGCGGTGATGAAAATTTGACATTGATGGTGGGCGTCGACACCCAAGTTTTCCATGGCTACATCCGTTGCGGGGCAACAGGCGCGATCACGGGAATTGGAAATGCACTTCCCGAACCAGTGTTGTATCTGATTCGTCTCTGTGAGGCAGCTGTCACGGGAGATGCTGAGGCACTTCGATGGGCTGGCGAGTTGGCCAATGCGTTCGATGTGTTGGCTTCCTTCGATGAGGGCCCCGATTTGGTTTTGTATTACAAATACTTATTGGAATTAGATGGCGATCAGGATTACCATTATCATTTCAATCCCAGCGATCATTTAACCGCCTCCCAGCGAGGTTTTGTTAGTAGTCAGTATCGGCAATTCAAAAATTGGTGGGATGTATGGCCGGGGCGGGGATATTTTTAGGTTACCGGTACAGTGGAACTCGAATTTCCGCTGGCAGCTTGAAATAGGTCGTTGAGGCTAGACCACTCGATATCGGTCCGGGTGTGAATTCGTTTCACCAGTTCGAGGACATCGGGCCGAAGTTGCATTAAGCGAAAGGCCAAACTGGCTAAAGATAAATCCTCCGTTTCGAAGCAGAGTGCGAAACAACCGGTGGTACCGTGAATAGATTGGATTTTCATGGCAAACTGTTTTTCGATCAAGTCGGGCAATGTGGATTTGCCGGATAACGTTGGCAATCCCAAAAGGGCTCGCGATCCACCACCGCTGTCATTGATCGTTGGTTGACTTGTCTTGAGTTGAGCCTGTAACCATTTGTAGATCTGTTCCGGTGAGATGTCGTGTTTTTTGATCACCTGATCAAAGGAAAGTTTGCGCAAATTGTCGACTACGATTTGTTGGGCGGCTGAGATCAATTTTTCCAGCAACAACTTCCGATGCGATTGATTCAATAGAAGCTGTTGATATCCGCCGTTGGTATTCACGAAAGAATAGAGC
>JBGTHU010000381.1:0-4058 GCA_041745975.1 Mariniblastus sp. | reverse complement strand
AAAACCCTAAAAAACCCTAAAAAACCCGTAATGATATGGGAAACAGCTTAGCGAATTGGTAGAGGTAAATTGTCGAATTTATTATTAAAAATGCATCATAGAAGATTTAAATCTCCAGTAGCAATACCTTCAAAAACAATGACTTAAGATACACATCTATAATATAAGAATTTTATGCGTCATGAAGGAGGGCTAGAAGCTGAAGCTTAATGTATAAGTTGACATACGATTGTTCTTAAGCTAAAACACCCGAATGGATACTAAGTATGAAGGCAACATTACAGCATATAGATTGATAGCGGACGAGATAGATCGTCTCGTTAAACAGGCAAAATCTGCAAACCCTGTGGCTCTTACTTCGAATGATCGACTTGTATTAAAGGCTAAGAAAAAACAACTACATAAATTGTTGATTTACTCTCGGTTTTACCAACAAGGGTTAAGAATTATTAAGTGAAATTAGGAGCCACCTATCTTCGGATAACTTTGCCGCGATTCTTCGTTTTCTTCGTTTTCTTCGTTTTCTTCGATTTCTTCGATTTCTTCGATTCTTCGATTCTTCGATTTCTTCGATTTGCGAGTCGCACTCCCTTGGCCGCCTTAACACTTCCTACTAAACCCTACGTCATGCCGGGGCATTATCATGCCGGGGCATTTTTACGAAAATTTTGGTAGCCGTTCGCACCTCGATACCATCGAGTGGTCTCAGCGAGGGACTCGCGGCATGGAAATTAACCCCTGTTTTCGCCTTCGGCGACAGCGTGATTACAGGCAATTGCAGCTTCCCTACATTCGCAATCATCGTCATAATCACTCCAGCAGTTCGCCAACATCGCGACCTATGATCACTCGGGAAGCTGGAAGTCGATGATCCGAAATGAAAGACCGGAGATGGAAGCGCCTCCATTATGAAAACAGGCGTTCTGATACCGCGATTCATCCAAAGGGCGGTGGGTGTGCCCAAAATAAACATGCTCGACCCCCTGTTCGAAACTCATCTGCTGTTGCGAAAGATATTTCGTCAACGCAGGAAGCACCCTGGCCGGGCGAGCGGCGATGCCGATGACAGCCCGATGGAGTTTGGCTTTGATCGCGACATCGTACAATTTGTGGACGATTGGAGCGGAAATTTGCTGGTGAGATAAGACCCGTCGTTTTTCATCGAGTCTTTGATGACAGTTGTTCGCATCCAGCACATCGCCATGCAAAAATACCGTATTGTTCAACTTTAGCCAGTGAGCCATCCATTCGAATTGATTCTTGGCTTCCAGCGACAACCTGTCCAAGGCTTTCAAAAAATCGGGATGGGCATCATGATTCCCTAATAAATAGTAGAATTTAGCATCTGCAGCGTTGACCATCAAACGCCGTAACCATTCGATACTCCAATCAATCGACTGTTCAAACGTCTTGCCTTCGCTCCATTTAAAGTCAAAAATATCCCCTCCTAAAACGACTGTGCGAGCTCGTTTCGTTTTTTGAAAAATTTCACGTTGATACTTTAACCCTTCCGATCGGCGGGACAACAAGTGAAGATCTGAAAAAAAAATATTATGATCCATTTTGATTAAAAACTTTCAACTGAATAAAGAATCTGCATATTGATTGTCACCCCTTGGAGAAAAATAGCAAGTGAGTAAGTTTGAACAACGACACAAGCGTACCCGTAGGGACCACAAAAGTGAAACGGCTGAGGACTATGTGGAAGCTGTCGCCGATCTGATTGCCGACCAAGGTACCTGCCGAGTTGTCGATTTGGCAAAGTTCTTCGCCGTCAGCCACGTGACCGTTTCCAAAATAATTTCTCGATTGAAATCGGAAGGATTGCTGACCAGCCAACGCTATGGACCGATCGAACTGACACCCACAGGAACTGAATTGGCCCAACAAAGCCGCCAACGTCATGAGATCGTTGTGGCATTTCTGATCACCTTGGGCGTGCGGCCTGAAGTCGCCCAGATTGACGCGGAAGGAATGGAACATCACGTCAGCCAAGAAACGTTGGAAGTGTTTCATCGATTCGTAACAAAAAACAGACCGCAAAATACGCTCGATCCGCTAAAGACAAGTCCCGACGAAAACCCAATTCAATGAAACTGGACGTCATTTTCGAAGACAACCATCTGATTGTGGTCAACAAACCACCGCTGCTGCCCACCATGGGAACCGCGTCGGGAGAGACATCCTTGTTGGATGGGGTGAAAGATTACTTGAAAAAAAAATATCATAAACCCGGAAATGTCTACCTGGGCGTGGTCAGTCGCCTCGATGCCTGGGTGTCCGGAGTGGTCGTGTTGGCTCGGACGTCCAAGGCAGCCGGCCGCTTAAGTGACCAGTTCCGCCAACGAATTCCACAAAAGAAATATCTGGCGATTATACCAGAATTGGCAGGCTTCCCAGAATTCGGAACCCTGAAGGATCGCCTGCTGAAAAATGAAAGTTATCATAAAATGGTCTGCCTGCCGCTGAATAACTCTCCCGAATCGGATAAAATATTTGACAGCAAAGGACCGGCGACAGGACAGTTAGCGATTCTGCGTTACCAGACGTTGGCGATTCATCAGAGGCAGCGATTGCTGACGATCGAGCTGGAAACCGGTCGGAAACACCAAATTCGTACCCAGCTGGCCTCACGTGGGTGCCCCATCCTGGGTGATCGAAAATACGGGAGCACGTTGGAATTTTCGCGAGGGATCGCCTTACATTCCGGATTTTTGGAAATTGTACATCCCATCCAAAAAGAAAAAATCGAATTTAAGGCAGTTCCGCCCGGTTTTTGGCATTTGGATCGATTTGGACTTCATACTTTCGATAAATTTTTGCAGCGGGCATTTTAAGCCCGCGGGGTTGTTCGCCTTAATCGCACTCAATTGATGATCGCCGCCACCTGGTAACTAATGGATCCCAAGACACTTTATTTCCGCGATACCGCACTCGCCAGCGAACTGGTTACTAACGACCAGATTCTCCAGGCTCTGGATGCCATTGTCGCCTCAAAGTCTAAAAAACGGGTTTCAGTCGATTCGATCAGTGATAAACAGCTGGCGGCTCAATTGGTGGAAATGGGTGCTTTATCTGCCTATCAAGCCGACCAAATGCTACGAGGCAAGACTCGTTTGTATCTGGGCCCGTACGTGATCACCGACTGGATTGGGCAAGGGGGCATGGGCCAGGTCTTCAAAGCAGTGCACGGAATGTTGGGACGAGAATGTGCGATCAAAGTTTTGCCGCTGCACAAGTCAACGCCCGAAGCGATCGAGAGCTTTCGTCGCGAAATACGAGTGCAGGCGAAAATGCACCATCCCAATCTGGTTCATGCGTATGATGCGGGCAAAGATGGCAATGTCCATTATTTAGTCGTCGAGTACGTCCCCGGAACCGATTTGCGTCGGTTGGTACGAACCAAGGGAAAATTGGATGTCCAGCAAGCGGCCAATATTATCAAACAAGCCGCCGAAGCCCTCGACCATGCCCACCGCAATGGCTTGATCCATCGCGATGTCAAACCAGGAAATATTCTAGTCACCCCCACCGGCGATACCAAATTATCCGATTTGGGGCTGGCCTATTTTTTTGAAGAGGCTGACAGCGATCCACGAGCCGGTAAAGTCGTCGGTACCGCTGATTATTTATCTCCAGAACAGATCCGCACTCCCGGACAAATTACCCACGTCAGCGACATCTATTCCCTCGGGTGTACGCTGTACTATGCCGTCACCGGCAAAGTCCCCTTTCCCGGTGGCACCCCCAAAAGTAAGGCGCGACGGCACTTAGAAGAAACTCCCTGGCACCCGCGGCGATTCAACGAAGAGGTCAGTGACGATTTTGTTGACCTGATCGGTGACATGATGGAAAAAGACCCCAAGGGGAGGATCCAGTCAGCCGCCGAGATTGCCGAACGCTTGGCTCCTTGGGCCGAAGATAGCTTTCCCTTGCTGGGTGACGATCTTCAAAAAAGTCCGCGATGGGCATCGGCCCCGATCCCTGCCAGCGAATCGCAGGACACCGATCCAGACAACGATGAAATCACCGAAATGGCGATGAACGAAGGAAGCGAC
>JBGTHU010000380.1:0-10157 GCA_041745975.1 Mariniblastus sp. | reverse complement strand
ACAAATGTCGCCGATCTTGTGAGGCGATAAAAACCCGTGAACGGCTTCAAAACAACCGAACGCTGCCTGCCACTCGAATAAACAAAAATGAAGCGATTGATCATAACAGGCGGGGCCGGTTTCATCGGCTCCAATTTGGTTCGACGGATGTTGAGTCAAGGTTTTCAGGTGCTGAACCTTGACAACCTGACGTATGCAGGCAATTTGGCTTCATTGGCTGATGTTGCGGATCATGCCAGCTATCGATTTGCTCGCGTTGACATCACTGATCTTGATCAAGTCGTACAAGCAATTGATGAATTTCAACCGGATGGCATCATGCATTTGGCGGCGGAGAGCCATGTGGATCGTTCGATTGATGGGCCGCAACAATTCATTCAGACCAACGTGGTGGGAACGGGAAACCTACTGCAAGCGGCGCTGGAATATTGGCGCGGGTTGGAAGGAGACCGGCAAACGATTTTCAGGTTTCTGCATGTGTCGACCGATGAAGTTTATGGGTCGCTGGGAAGCGAGGGAAAGTTTTCTGAAACGACGCCTTACGATCCTCACTCACCTTATTCGGCCAGCAAGGCGGCCTCAGACCACTTGGCTCGGGCTTGGCATGATACGTATGGTTTACCGGTATTGATCACCAATTGCAGTAACAACTACGGGCCGTATCAATTCCCTGAGAAACTGATTCCCGTCGTAATATTGAAAGCCTTGCGAGGGGAACCGATTCCCGTTTATGGTAAGGGAGAAAATATTCGGGATTGGTTGTATGTTGAAGATCATTGCGAAGCCTTGGAAATGGTATTGATGAGAGGTCGCCCTGGCCAGACTTATAACATTGGTGGAAATAACGAGTTGCGAAATATTGATTTGGTGTATTTATTGTGTGACATTTTGGACGAGTTTCGTTCTGAATATTCATTCTTGTTTACGTCATCATCAAATCGACAAACGTCTTCACTGAATCAGCCCGAACGGAGCGACCAGTCCGCTTCTTGTTCCCCTTCCGGCTCCGGTTCCCCATCTGCTTCTGCTTCCGTTGCTTCAGCGTCTGATCAGCAAGGGGCGAGCGTTGCCGATCAAGCAATGGGAGTTCCGAATCAAAGCTTGCGGGAATTGATCACCTTTGTTACTGACCGACCGGGCCATGATTTACGCTATGCGATCGACGCCAGCAAAATCAAAGGCGCGCTGGGATGGGAACCGAAACAAGACCATCAGTCCGGATTTCGCAAAACGGTAAAATGGTATTTGGACAATCGATCTTGGTGGGAAGATATTCTGTCCGGCGAATACCGGCTCGACCGCCAAGGGCTTAAGAACTAAGAACTAAGAACATCGGCTCCGCCGATAAAACACTTGACTGACATTCAAAATACACTCAACATTCTTGATCGGCGCAGTGAAAGCATATCATTTGTAATGAGTAAGGCTAACGAACAAAATCGATTCGCACTGGCAATCGGGGCATTGGAGAAATTGGGCAAAGATCACGAAATCCCGTTGGCGATTGTGGGAGGTTTGGGTGCGATTCGTTATGGCTATGCAGCTGCCACTGAAGATATCGGCATCGCCGTGGGAGTTAACCATCTCAATAAAATGATTGATTTAGCTCCAAGCTATGGGTTTCGAGTTGTCTGGCGAGCCAAATCGGGGTGGCACACGATTGCCTTTGGAGACGTGGAAATCAATATCGTACCCGAGGGTGGCAAGGCCCGCGATGATGCTCCCACCACGATCCCCGGCCCACCGCAGTTAGGGGTGGTTCACGGATTGGACTACGCATCTTTACCCGGTTGGTTTGAATTGAAGATCAGTTCGGCCCGTCAGAAAGACTTGGGGCACATGGTAGA
This sequence comes from Mariniblastus sp., assembly GCA_041745975.1. Lineage (GTDB taxonomy): Bacteria > Planctomycetota > Planctomycetia > Pirellulales > Pirellulaceae > Mariniblastus. The sequence continues at coordinate 8,310 of JBGTHU010000380.1, read as the reverse complement.
AGTTCTCAAGCGGATGGATGCTAAACAGTTGGCTCAAGTAAACCAACACCTCAGTCGAATTCACGCTGAATATCACGCATCCTTTCAACAATTGGTTGCACAAGCGGCGAAAGAAAAACAACAAGAACGCCGCAGAGAGTAACAATCAATGTCTAGTAACCTCTTCCCGAAAACTATTGGCTCCACCGATAAAAACGAACAAATGTTTATCGACATCATTGCCGGTGCGAGACCGAATTTTGTAAAAATTGCTGCCTTGGTACACGCTTACCGAGAGCACCCGGAGGAACTTCCTGTCAGCTATCGAATCGTGCATACGGGCCAGCACTATGACAAGCGGATGTCGGGGGACTTTTTTGAGCAATTGGGGATACCTGAACCGGATGTGAATTTGGAAGTTGGGTCGGGGACGCAGGCAGAACAAACGGCCCGAATCATGACCCGTTACGAAGCCTTAGTGATGGAGTCGGCACCGGCGGCGACGCTGGTCGTTGGAGATGTGACATCATCGATGGCTTGTGCCATTGTCGCTCAAAAACAGTGCATTCCGGTCGCCCATGTGGAAGCCGGGATTCGATCGGGGGATTGGACGATGCCCGAGGAGATCAATCGCTTGGTGACCGATGCAATCACGAACTGGTACTTTACGACATCCGAAGAGGCCAATGCGGAACTGCGCCGCACTGGCGTCGCGGAAGATCGAATATTTTTTGTGGGAAATACGATGATCGATACCTTGTTGAGGAATCGAAGTCGATTTCAGCGTCCTGCGATTTTGGATCGGTTGCCGGTTGACAGTCCTTACTTGCTGTTGACGCTCCATCGACCTTCGAATGTGGACGAAGGAGATCGGCTGCGGGAGATACTGACTGAAATCGCTGGCCATACGGGGGGAACACCGATCATTTTCCCGGTTCATCCGCGGACACGAGGTAAATTGGAATCGAATGGGATCGAATTAAAATTTCCATTTGTGGTTGCCGAGCCGATGCCCTATTTAGAGTTCGGTTATTTGGTTGAGCGAGCTCAAGGGGTGATCACCGATTCGGGTGGGATAACCGAGGAAGCGACGGTGTTGGGAATTCCTTGCATGACGTTGCGCAGCAGCACGGAACGTCCGGAAACGGTCACGTTGGGCACCAACGAGCTAATTGGAGCGGATCCTCGAGCGATCGGTCAACCTCTCAATCGCATCATCACGGGTCAATGGAAAACAGGCAGCATCCCTCCCTTGTGGGATGGAAGGACAGGCATGCGGATCGTGAGCAAGTTGCAGGAACTTGTCTTGGTGCAAGGGAAATCACGGACTGAAGTTCCATTTTTTACAACTAACAAAAATTAAAAACACCTTAGATCTGAATCAATCGTTTACATCAATCAAGCAAAATATCACTCTATGGAATTCATTGACTTAAAAACACAATATCAGAAATATCAAACGGGGATCGATTCTAGAATGCGGGCCGTGCTGGAGCATGGTCGGTTTATCATGGGGCCAGAAATTGCCGAGATGGAGCAGGCATTGGCTGATTACGTTGGTGTCAAGCATGCGATTTCTGTGTCGAGTGGCACGCATAGCTTAGAAATCGCTTTGAGAGCCTTGGACGTGGGGCCAGGAGATGAGGTGATCACGGTTCCGTTCACTTGGATCAGTTCAGCCGAAGTGATTTTGTTAGTGGGTGCGACTCCCGTGTTCGTCGACGTTGAACCAAACTCATTCAATATTGATGTAACCCAAATTGAGCAAGCGATTACCCCGCGAACCAAAGCGATTATTCCTGTCAATTTGTTTGGTCAGTTACCCGACTATAGTGCAATCAATCAGATTGCCAATCGATATGGCATTCCTGTAATCGAGGATGCAGCTCAAAGTTTTGGAGCAACTCAGAATGGCAAAAAGAGTTGTGCGATTGCACCCATCAGCAGCACTAGTTTTTTTCCTGCCAAACCTCTCGGCTGTTTTGGCGATGGCGGCGCGTTATTTTGTGATGATGACGAACTTGCCGATAAGATGCGAGCGATTCGGACGCATGGCGGATTGCAGCGCCATCACCATCCCTACGTGGGAACCAACGGGCGAATGGATACGCTCCAAGCGGCTGTGATTTTGGCAAAACTACCTCATTTCGACCAAGAAGTGTTCGCTCGTGGCAACATTGGTGCACGCTATACGGACAAATTAAGGGGTTTTTGTGGTGTTCCCGAGGTGATGCCGGGCAATACCCATGTTTACGCTCAGTATACGATTACAATTTCGCGAAGGGACGAATTGGCTGCCGAGCTAAAAGAGGCTGGAATTCCTACAGCCGTCTATTATCCTAAGTGTTTGCATGAACAACCCGTTTTTGAGAAGTTTGGATATCGATGGGGAGACTTTCCCGTATCGGAAAAAGTTTCCCGAGAAGTACTCAGTTTGCCAATGCATCCTTTTTTAAGTGTAGCCGATCAAGATCGGGTGGTGGAAGTGGTAACGCGATACTGTTTAGCTTTAGCTGCGACCACGTAGAACGACTACTTAGGTAGGGATTACTGTTTATATTACCTGCAGCTCACTCCACCGTCCGAGTTCTTTTGTAGAATTCAGCTTCAAATTATTTTCATTTTTTCAGAAAAATTTAAGAATCAACTTAGGTGCACATCATGGCTAAAAATTTCGCATTGATTGGCGTGGCAGGCTTCATTGCTCCCAAGCACTTGAAAGCGATCAAAGAGACGGGCAATCAATTGATTGCCGCAGTCGACAAGCATGACTCGGTGGGAATCATGGACAGTCATTTTCCCGATGCCAGCTTTTTCACTGAGATTGAACGATTTGACCGCTTTTTGGAAAAACAGAGACGTGATCCGTTGGGTAGTCCCGTCGATTACGTTGGCATCTGCACTCCTAACTACCTGCACGACTCTCACTGTCGTCTGGCGTTAAGGGTCGGCTCGCACGCAATCTGCGAAAAACCCCTCGTCATCAATCCTTGGAACCTCGATCAATTGCGTGACTTGGAGCAAGATTATGGCAAACGGGTTTATTCGGTGTTGCAATTGAGGCTTCATCCCGATCTGATTCGTTTGAAGCAGGAGATCGAACAGGATTCCAGCGGTTCCAGGCGCGACATTTGCCTAACTTATGTAACCCGACGAGGAAAGTGGTATCATCAGAGTTGGAAGGGTGACGTGGAGCGGTCGGGAGGTGTGGCGATGAACATTGGGGTTCATTTCTTTGACTTTTTATCTTGGATCTATGGTCGTCCTCAACGCAGTTTCTTGCATTTGAATCAGCCGGCTCGGATGTCGGGTGTATTAGAGTTAGAGAGAGCCCGAGTCCGTTGGTTTTTGTCGGTTGATGCCAATGACTTGCCTACGGAAGTTCAAGCCAAAGGAGGGCATGCGTTTCGTTCGATTACAGTCGACGGCGAGGAAATTGATCTCTCAACGGGATTCACCGATTTACACACTGAGGTTTATCGGGACATTCTCAACGGAGGAGGCTTTAGCATCGAGGAGTCTCAACCGGCGATCGAATTGGTTTATCAGATTCGCACCAGCACGGTCGTTTCAGCCAACGGTGCGGCCCACCCTTACTTGTCTGGAAAATCTCTCGTTTGATACGGCCAAGTGTTTTCCTACGAGCCAGCAGGCACATAGCATTTCGCACACCAAGAACAATGGCTTAATCAAGAACCAGGCACCAAGAACCAAGAACAGCGGAGCTACCCCATGTCCATCACGATTCATCCATCAGCCATTGTCGATCCCGGAGCAGAGATTGGGGAGGGGAGTCGTATTTGGCACTTTGTCCACGTATGTGGAGGTGCCCAGATTGGAAAAAACTGTTCGCTGGGACAAAATGTTTTCGTGGGGAATCGAGTCATTATTGGCAACGATTGCAAGATTCAGAACAATGTATCGGTTTACGACAATGTCTATTTAGAAGACGGTGTATTTTGCGGACCGAGCATGGTATTCACGAATGTTTACAATCCTCGTTCATTTGTGGAACGGAAGACCGAGTATCGAGACACGCTTGTCAAGACCGGCGCGACGCTGGGGGCGAACTGCACCATTGTTTGTGGTGTGACGATTGGAAAATTTGCTTTCATTGGTGCCGGAGCGGTGATCAATCGCGACGTGCCTGATTACGCCTTGGTGGTCGGTGTTCCTGGCAAGCAAATCGGCTGGATGAGCGAGTACGGGGAGCAGCTGGATCTACCGCTAAGGGGGGACGCCATAGCAGAATGCCAGCATACAAATACCAGATATCATTTGATCTCGGATCGAATTCTTCGCAAGCCTTTCGAGCAAGAAAAATGAGAATCGAGCTAATGGTAAGAACTGCTTCAGCCGAATCAAATCCCTGCCCAAAAGCTACTATTGAGATACTTGTGGTAATGCGATGAAAACGAGATGGAGCGAATGTTGGTAGCCATTCTGACAAAACGACGAGCCAAATGATACGAATGGCCATTTGAGTCCAAAAGTTACCACGTCTATAGTAATGACCCAATCTATTGTTGATAATTGGCTGGAAAGCATAATTCAAAACCGAGTTAGCAATAGCATCCAGTTGAACCGACTGCCTGACAAAAAATATACTCTCAGTTGCCAAGGCAGTGAGGGGGTCATCTATATTTCTCGATGCGAAGTTGATGGTTTTGCTGATCCGAAAGAGCCCGGTCTTAGTTGGTGGCCTGCTGAAACGGAAGGTTTTGCAACTCCGTTTAATCGGCCAATACCACTTCCCGGCCTTAGTCATATTGGATCGGAACCGATTATTTCGGTCGAAGGTAAAGACCATTTTATCCGTTATCCGTTGCTGAATGCAATGTTTTGGGCTTTGACTCGGCAGGAAGAAACTGTCGTTGGGCAAAACCTGGACCGACACCAGCGATTTCCTGCGAGTCAGAGTCATGCGTTTCAGAACAACTACTTAGATCGTCCATATGTTGACGAACATCTTTCAATCTTGAGACAAGTTGTCTCTCGTCGATGGCCAGCGCTTTCCTTGTCAAAACCCAAATTTTCGGTTCAATTGTCACACGATGTCGATCGGCCCAGCCGATATCGGTGGTGCTCCAACATTAAGCTTTTGGGAAGAATGTCAAAGGATATTTCGAGTCTTGGGTTTGGCTGGAAATCTTTGGTCGCTCCTTTGATAAAATATGGTGGCAACGGCAGGCTTCATCCGCTAGACCCCTACAATCAATTTTCATGGATGATGGATGTCTCCGAGAAATGGAATCTAAAGAGCACCTTCTTTTTTTTAGCTGGCCGAACCTGCGACCGATTGGACGGCGACTATGAAATTGAGGCACCGGAGATTCAGAGTCTGATGCAGGAAATCGCCCGACGTGGCCACGAAATCGGGTTGCACCCAAGTTACCACACCTACCGATCGATTGATAAAATTGCGATTGAGAAAAACCGTCTCGAAAGGGCCTGTAAATCATTGGGAATTGAACAGGACCGATTCGGATCGCGGATGCACTATTTGCGTTGGGACACCCTGGAAACGACATCAGCGCTGTCTGCAGCGGGGTTAACCTATGATGCGACTTTAGGTTTTGCGGACCACCCTGGATTTCGTTGCGGAACCTGTTTTGAATACCCAGCCTTTGATTTGAAAAATTGGCAAGTATCGCCCATAAAAGTTCGTCCTTTGGTGGCGATGGAATGTTCGGTTACGAGCAAAGCTTACTTGAATTTGGGCTTGAGTGATGCGGCCGCACAAGAATTTAAAGAGCTCATTTTACGATGTGCAACGGTTGGAGGGGAATTCAGTCTCTTGTGGCACAATTCTGAGCTAGCAACCCAGCAACAGCGAAGTTTTTATCAATCAATCGTTGATTTCGCGGGAGAAAGAATTGGGCATTAATGCCCAAGACCCTATGAAGAGTTCGAAATTTTCCATTTCGGATTGGTCAAGACCGGCTAGTATCCTGCTAAATTTTAAATTCAACCGTAGCCAACTTGGCACGAGTGCGTTGGGTGTGTTGTTGATCAAACTTTTTAGCATGGTAATCTTGTTTGCCAACACCGTTCTCCTTGCTAAGATTCTTGGTCGAGAAAATTTTGGGGCCTATTCTTTTGTGCTCAGTTTAATCAATGTCGCCTCGATTCCTGTGATTTTTGGTCTACCCAACCTCATCAAGCGAGAAGTGGCCAAGACGACCGCCACTTCAGACTGGTCCTTGCAAAGAGGATTATTATTGCGAGCTGATCAGCTTGCTTTTCTTTTTTCAATCGTGATTCTGGCAGGAATTATTCTGTCGAGTGGATGGTTGGTCGCCTTGTTAGGGGAGAATCGTTGGAAAGCCTTGCTTTCGGGAATGTTGGTGATTCCTTTGGGCGCGTTTTTGGCCATTCGTGGTGCTTCGCTGATGGGGCTGAAGAGAGTTGCCCTAGGGCACTTACCTGAATTCGTGATTCGTCCCGGTGTTTTTTGTGTACTGTTGCTCGTAACCAGTGGGGTTTCCACCCAAGTTGAATTTTCGGCTGGCAAAGCCATGGGATTGTTCGTGATCAGCTCAGCGATCGCATTGGTGATAAGCTGGACAGCGTTTTACAAATATCGATCGAAAGAGTTGCGAATCGCCCCACACCAATATCGAACATCAGATTGGCTGGGGAGTTTGGTACCGCTGGGTTTGTTTTCGGGTCTATCGATGATAAATGGCCAGACGGACTTATTGATCCTAGGTGCTTTTCGCAGTGATGCAGAAGTTGGAGACTATCGCATATCGGTCCAACTAGCGACGTTGATTGTTTTTGGTCTGAGTATTGTCAACGCGACGATAGCGCCGCACATTGCCCATTTTTACGCCATTCAGGATTTAGCATCCATCGAGAAGCTGATGAAGACATGCTCTCGGTTGCTATTTGGGCTAACATGTCTGACGATTTTTTTGCTCTACATCGGCGGGCCCTATTTGATCCACTTTTTTTTCGGTGCTGACTATGCTGAGTCATTTTTCCCATTTTTGATTTTGAGTGTTGGTCAAACAATCAACGCGCTTGTTGGTTCGGTGGCATTGTTGCTCAACATGACGGGGCATGAAAAGTTGGCCTTAAAGGGAATGGTTATTGCCGCCACTCTGAATGTGACTCTCAACTTGTTGCTAATTCCTTTTTTGGGAATGTATGGAGCTGCAATCGCAACAACCATCACTCTGGTGGCTTGGAATCTACTGCTCTATTTGCAGGTACGGAGAGTTCTGAATATTAACCCCTCATGGTTAATCAATATTTGAATTGATGCCTGCTGACATGATACCCAATCTTTTTTTAATCGGAGCACCTAAATGTGGCACGACGATGTTAGTCGAGTCGCTGCGTCAGCATCCTGAGATTTTTGTACCTCAATGTAAGGAACCAAGATATTTTGATGCGCCGGTTTTTTTTGATTTTCCTGAGGACTATCCACTCAAATCTCTGGAAGATTATCTTCGATTGTTTTCGAATGCCAATCAGCAGAAAAACCGTTGGATTCTTGACGGAAGCGTATTCAACATGTATTCGACAACTTCGATTAAGGAAATTCTGAGATTGTCTCCTAATGCTAAGTTTATGGTGTGTCTAAGAGAGCCTCTGGCTGCTGTGAAATCAATGCATGGTCATCGGCTTAAAGTCGCTGAACCCTCCATGCGCGAAATTTCAACTGATCTGGCTAAGTGTTGGCGAGCAATTCCGGAGCGTCGTTTGGGTAAAAAATACCCGGATCGGTGCCGAAACAAGTTCCTTTTTCGCTATGACGAGCTTTTTTCTTACGAAAAGTACTTGCCTCCCATTATTGACTTAATAGGTCAAGACAACATTCTTATTCTCAACTATTCAAGGCTAAGCGAGGATCCTGAAGCGTTGAGTATCGAAATATCAAATTTCTTGAAATTGTCATCCGTTGTGCATCTTACTCGCGAACGAGTTAACTCGGCTTATACCGTCTCTGCAAATTGGTTGGCTAAATTGAGCCTACGGTTGGGTCGTCAGAGTTCTAAGTTGCGGAAGGTGATCGGCCTATCGGGAACTCGTGTAAGAACGATTCGACGTGTTTTAACAGGTGAAAAAGCTTTTGGAACGTCTCAAGAGACATCCGTCGATGATGAGATCAAAGAGTATTTCAAAGACACCTATCAATGGCTTTCCGGAATCAATTCGAGTTCCCATAATTCCTCAAATTTCATTCACTGAGACAATCTCACTATGGGAAAGAACCAGTGCTTGCAATGACATTGGCTGTCAGGATCTGATTTAAATTATGAATTTCTTAACACCAAATAAAACTCCCCCAGCAGAGTTTGGACCGTCAACGCGATTTGTCGG
>JBGTHU010000379.1:0-2720 GCA_041745975.1 Mariniblastus sp. | reverse complement strand
CTGGCTGGCAAATTGCCTGGAATCAGTTTCAGCGGGAACGGAAACCCGTGGCGATCAACATGCGAATCGCCATGCAGCAAATCATTGAATGCGATCCATGGATGACGACGCCGCTTGTCAATGATGACGAAAATCTGGCAGCAGCGGATGCTGGAATGGGAGACGACTGGTAATGCACTACCGGCCCACGGATGGTAAATGGCAGGTCGGAGGGAATGCGAGGCTGTTGATTGACCTCCGTCAACAAATGATTCCCGAACAATACGCGGAAGAGAAACGAGCGTTGCAGGATTTTCTTTGTGGCTATTTCTCATCTGGCGATTGCAATCATTCGTTGGGCGATTCGATATCGCCGCTCAAGGCCACAGCCAACGGGGGCAAAGTATTGAAGGTTCGCTGGACGTTGCCCGGATCGGGCAAAAGTAGTAGTTTGCGCTTGGTGGTTGTGGCGTATTGTGACGAGCGGCGAGTGCACATCGCGCAAGCTTTCAACCGTCGCGACAATCCGACCGATGACGATTTTCGCGATGCGGTGTCGAACTATTAATCAGAACGCCAACAGACGTTTTCAATCAGCTGGAACGCGCTAGGTCTCTGCCGGGAACCAACAGCCGGAACGCGTTAGTGTCCGGTTCCTTGCGATTCGAATCGATCCGTTCTGCTAATCGTCGCCTACAGAACTGTGGGCTAGTGCCCAGCGCTGATTTCTATTAGGACAATCTGTTGCCCAACGGCTGATTAAACCAACCTCGTCCGTCCGGTTAACATCTGCTGCATCATCCCCTGTTTGATTTGCCGGGCTTTTGCGTTCTTGGCTTCTATCGCCACGATCTCCTCGCCCATGTCGGAGAAGACGGTAGCGATAGCAGTTTGTTCTTTCCGCTCGGGGATTGGAACCTCAAACGAATTCATGCTCTTGTTTGTAATCTGGTTTATTGTCGCTCCAAGACAAACTCAAAATTGTTGCGTCGGTGAACCGAGTTTCATGATGCCAAAAAAGTGGCCGGGACCGTTTGCCTCCACAATCCCCCCATGCAAATAATGTATGATAATTTGATCACGACCGCTTGCCAAAAGAATTAAAGACAGAAACCAAATACGAATGCGACTGTTTGCTGGAACACCGTTTGATCGTCCGCCGACTTGTGATCGGTGCCAAAAGTTGGAATCGGATTGCCTATGCTTGCCGGAACCGGTTCCCAGCAAACCCCCAGCCAAACAGCTTGCTCGGATTCGTTTAGAAAAACGGAAGAACGGCAAATGGGTTACTACGATCCGTGACCTCGACCCGACCGGCGATCACCTGACCAACTTGCTAACCCAACTCAAAAACCACTGTGGGGCAGGTGGAACAATCGACGAAAACATGCTTCTGATTCAAGGCGATCATGTGCAGCGAGTCACTGATTTCCTCAAACATCTTGGCTATCGGATCGCGAAATAAGGTTTGAAAAACAAGCACCCATGCATCGTTTTTTGTAACGGTTCACGAACTAGGATGCCCTTTACTCGAAAAGATCCTTTAAATCCAATGGAATCGCGCAGGGAGACATCGGCGTGAGAAACTCACCTACTTTCGCAACGCTCCGCCGCCGATAAACTCCCTGTTCTGGATCACGAAAAACATGAATGCATTTGCTTTGGGCATCGACAACCCAATACTCAGCAATTCTCGCTTCGGCATAGAGCGATTCTTTTTCAATCAAATCCATCTGCAAACTGGTATCAGAGACTTCGATAATAAGCTTGACATCGTCTGCGGTAGGGTGATGTTGACGATAACGTGCGGCTCGGACCCACATTAAGTCAGGTTCAGGTCGGCTTCGCAATTCCGCTAGACTTAAACCCGTCTGAGCATGGACTTGAACGGAATCACTTTCGGCAGCACGAACTGACCAGTTTAGTAAATAGGAAATGAGGTCATCATGGATCGGACCAGCTGGGTTCATTTGACGAATCTCTCCCCTTATCAGTTCGATTTTACTTTGCAGGTGATCGAAAGCCCCTTTTTCGGCCATGCGATCGTACTCTTTCGTGGTGAGCTGCAATGAGGTGCTCATAGGGGTGACTCTTTGGATTTCTTTAATGGATTGCTGATCAATCTGCCCAATTATTTTACTCCGACTATTCATCGTTTCCAAGCGTCAAAGTTTGATCTTCCCACATTCGGTAAACTCTGGCTGTAAATTTCTTAAAACCGAACGCTTGTCCGCTGCGGCAAGGTTGGGTTTGCTGGGTTTTGTTGAAATTGTTCCAACGACTGGCAGAAGATTTTTCCGTCGCGGTGATAAACCACAAGTAAGCCTTTCGTATCGGTTCCCTCGATTAACGATCCGTCAGCCAGAATCCATCTGGGCGCGACCGGTTCGCCATCCTGCAAATACGGGGAGAATTGGACTTTCCCCAAGTAGTCACCTGTCGGATTAGAGGCCAGCAAAAGATTTTTATGTCCGATCAGCCATCCAAAGTCGGTAGGCAGGACAGGCGGATAAGCACCTCCGCTTAATCCACGGCCACTCGATGAAGAAACTCGATTAAGAATCGTTTGCTGGCTCTGTTTCGTTTCTAGATCAAAAAAATTGATCTCGTAAACAGGCAAACTGGCAAATCGACCACGCGGCAAGGCGATATTGTCTTCGCTTGATTTCAATTCTCGCATCCAGAAAACGGCCGGAATATCAGGATGCAGGACTGTCCGAGCAAAATCCCCTTCCGTGATG
>JBGTHU010000378.1:0-2275 GCA_041745975.1 Mariniblastus sp. | reverse complement strand
GTGAATTGACTTTGGAAGCTTATGGCTTAACCTCCGATGACTTTCAGAAACAGTTTTCCGCCCGCACAATTGAGGGACAGAATTTTCGGACGTTAGAAGAAATCGTCGATTTGCTGCGGCAAACCTATTGCCGTTCGATCGGCGTTCAATTCATGCATATCGATGATCACGATGTGCGTCAGTGGTTGCAGCGGAGAATGGAGAGCAGCCAAAATCGATTGCACCTGCAACGGGAAACTCAAATTCGAATTCTCACGCGTTTGACCGACGCGGTGATTTTCGAGGAATTCGTACGGCGAAAGTTTATTGGTGCAAAGACATTCTCTTTGGAGGGGGCTGAGACCCTCATCCCGCTGTTGGATTTGGCTTTAGAGAAAGCCGGTGACCATGGGGTCAAAGAAGTTATTCTGGGGATGGCTCATCGCGGCCGATTAAATGTGCTGGCCAATATCATGGGAAAAACGACCAAAAATATCTTTTGGGGATTCGATGACCCTGATCCAGAATCCAATCGAGGAGGCGGGGACGTGCTGTATCATTTAGGTTACAGCAATGAATGGATCACCAGTAAAGGGAAGCAGTTACACATATCGCTCTGTTTCAACCCCAGTCACCTGGAGTTTGTCAACCCAGTGGCGATGGGTCGCTGCCGGTCCAAGCAAGACCTAATCGGTGATCAAAATCGGGAACAAGTTTTTAACATTTTAATTCATGGTGATGCGGCCTTCGCTGGAGAAGGGGTCGTCCAGGAATCGCTCAATTTGAGTGAATTGGAAAATTATTGCATCGGCGGAACGTTACATATTATTGTCAACAATCAAGTTGGATTCACCACCGACCCGACGGAAAGTCGTTCCACGACCTATGCCAGCGATGTCGCGAAACTACTGCAAGTTCCGATTTTCCATGTCAATGGAGAAGACCCCGAGGCCGTAGCTCAGGTCATCCACTTGGCAATGGAGTTCCGCAAGGAATTTCAGCGCGATGTAGTCATTGACATGTATTGTTTCCGCCGCTTGGGGCACAATGAAAGCGACGAACCACGGTTTACTCAACCGACGATGTACGATGTCATCGACAACCGCCAAACGATTCGCGATAGTTACTTGAAGCGGTTGTTGAAAATGCATGAGATTACTGACGAGGAAGCTGATCTGATCGCTGAATCGCGGCGAGACAAATTGCAGGCGGAGTTTGAATTGGTAAAGGGGGATGCAACTTTCAAGTCCGATACGCAAACGCTCGGCGGTCGCTGGCAAGCGTACCATGGAGGTATGGAAGATATCGACGATGATGTCGATACCGGAATTTCATTGCAACAAGCTTCGGCACTGATTGGCAAGTTCGCCAGCCACCCAACCGATTTTCCGATCAACAAAAAACTCGAACGAGTATTGGAATCGCGGCGAGACATGGGGCTACAAAAACGACCGGTCGACTGGGCGACGGCGGAACTGCTGGCTTTCGCCTCGTTGGCCGTGGAAGGGCGTGCCGTCAGGCTCTCCGGCCAAGACAGTGAACGGGGTACCTTTAGCCAACGCCACGGAGTATTAGTTAATGTAAATGATGGTTCGCGATATTGTCCCTTGAAAAATTTGGCCGACAATCAAGCTCCGGTGGACATCATCAATAGCCCACTCAGCGAAGCCGGTGTGTTAGGTTTTGAATACGGCTACAGTCTCGATGCTCCCGATGGTCTGGTTTTGTGGGAAGCCCAATTCGGTGACTTTTTCAATGCGGCCCAAGTCATTGTCGACCAGTTCATTTGCAGCGCCGAAGATAAGTGGAGACGGCTCAGCGGAATCGTGATGCTGTTGCCTCACGGTTTTGAAGGGGCGGGACCAGAACACTGCAGCGCCCGTCTGGAGCGCTTTTTAACTTCCTCGGCAGAACACAATATGCAAATATGTCTGCCCACCACGGCGGCTCAACATTTTCACTTGTTACGAAGGCAAGTCCATCGGAAATGGCGTAAACCATTGGTTGTTCTTACTCCCAAAAGTCTACTGAGGGAGCCGATGGTGATGTCCCCCTTGGAGGATTTTACGGAAGGGGCTTTCCGCCGCGTGATCGCAGATGCGGATGTCACGCCCGGGCATCGCCCCAAACGATTGCTGTTGACCAGCGGCAAAGTTGGTATCGATTTGCTAAAGCGTCGTTTAGAAGATCAGCGTGATGATTTCGCAATCGTGCGGGTCGAACAACTTTATCCGTTCCCTCACGAGGAAATTTCGCAACTAATCGCATCCTACAGCGATTTGCAAGAAGTTTATTG
>JBGTHU010000377.1:0-2786 GCA_041745975.1 Mariniblastus sp. | reverse complement strand
TAACATTGTAACGGATTATAAGTCAAGAGGGAGGTCGAGGCTCTTGCCGAGGCAGGACATCTTCAAGAAGCGCTTTGGCGTCGATGTTTCAGCAACATTGGTTTCGGAAATCACAGCAAACCTGGATGCGGAAGTCAAGTTGCGGCAGACGCGACGACTCGATCCGGTTGGGCCGATTGTCTATCTGGATGGGATCGTGGTTTACGCGGCCGTCTACCCCGCAGCGTTCTACTGACTCGCCTTGCCAGGCCGAGTTTTATGGACGCGGATGGTTTGGTCGTAGGAACAGGTCGCTAGTGTCTCGCCATCTGAGTCGAACCGAATCGCGTGAATAATGTCGGTATGAGCGGTAAAGGTAGCGATCAGTTCGTGACGCATACAATCCCAAATCAGAACCTCGCCAAACCAGGAACCAGCGACTAATCGTGTACCAGCAGGGTTCAAGTCCAAGCAGCGAATGAGTTGGCCATGACTGATCAGTGATCCGGCAAGTTGACCCGTTTCGACCGACCAAATTCCGATCGTCCGGTCTCGCGATCCGCTGTACAATAAATCACCCTTGGGCGAAAACACGATGGCATAAACGTCTGACAGATGATGCCCGTCCAAGGTTCGGGTCAACTGGCGTTTCTCAAAATCCCAAACTTTCACCGTACGATCATTGGAGGCGCTGGCCAAAAACCGTCCGTCACGGCTGAATTTTACTTGATTGATTAATCCTTGATGAGCCGGTTGGCCAAAAGCGGCCGAAAGCTCATCGTGCGATCCAAATTCCGGATCGTCGGTTCCGACATTCCAGATGCAAATTCTTCCCCCAGAGTCGGCGGCCACCAGGGAACGACTGTCCGGACTAAAAGCCAATGACTTGATCGGTCGCGGATGACGTTGGGGCAATTCTCGGGTCATACCACTTTTCGAATCGAGCAAACGAATCGTCCGGTCCGTCCCTCCAAAAGCCAAGCATTCGCCATCGGGGGACCAAGCCACAGCTGACAACTCGCCAGATTGCCCAGAAAACGGCTCGTCGAGCAACTTCAAATCGTGGCTCCAAATTCGAGCATGTTTTTCGCCCGCTGTGACGAGGCGTAAATTATCTGGAGAGAATGCCAGATCAAAAATTCGTTCATCCCTTTCTTTTCCAATTTTGACATTGCCAAGTTGTGGGTCTTTCCCCAACAACCAAACTCGAATCGTCCCGTCACCACTGGTCGACACCAGTTGACTCTCGTCAGCTTTCATCCAGACTCCCGATACAAATTCATCGTGTCCACGCAAACGGGCCATTGGAGCGTAAGTTTCAGCTGAAAACACCTCGATGCGATGGTCAACTCGCCCAACGACAACTTGAGAGCCGTCGGATGAAAAACAAATTGAATCAGTGGAACTGCGGTTACCAGGCAAATTGACGATGACGGGGTCTACTTCCGTGACTTCGCTTGCCAATGGATTCGATTCGGCATTCTGATTTCGATTCGCAATACGGAATAAATAGATCCTGTTATCGATTCCGCCTGCGGCGATCAAGCCGGCTTCCTCAGAAACGGCAATCCGCCTCAAATTCCCCGGGTGTTGAAATTTTTGCTGAACCGTTTTTGTTTTACTATCGCGAATCCAGATTGAACCGCCAGGCTCCCAGGTGACCATACGATTTCCATTTTCGACAAAGGTGGCCCCTTGAATTTGTAGTTTCTCATCATTGACTTCGGCTATCCAATGGTCTGTTTGGAGATCCCAAGTACGGCAACGGTTTCCCCAACACGCAGATACGATGGTTCCATTGGGATGAACGGAGAGCGTGTTGATGTGCTGATCATGTCCGATCAGTTCTTGCACCAGCTCTCCGGTCGTGGCGTTCCAAATTCGAATGGAGCCATCGGTCATACCAACGACGACTTGTTGATTGCCCTGACGAAAGGCAACGGTTGAGACGCCGACGCGATTTCCCACAGGGGTCGAGCCACGTCGAGCGGGCCGGGGAATATCCAACAGCATTTCCCACGTCATGGTGTCCCAAATTCGAACATGTCCGTCCTCGGCACCCGTTGCTGCCACTGTCTCATCATCGCTGACCGCCAGAACTTGGATCATTTGCGGATGAGCCTCGATTACTTGTTCTCCACTTTCGCTCACGCCCCTCAAAAATCGCCATTCCCAATCCCGGTGCTGCTCTGGTGCAGTGGCAAGATGGTAACGCAACTGCGAAAGGTTGTTAAAGGCGGCGAATCCAGCAGCTAGACTGGCAATATAACTTCGCCAGACCGCTTCATCCCGCTCTCGCAACGCCTGCACTTCAGCGGCCCGACGCCGCTGCGATTCTTTACTGGTGCGGTAGGCAAATATTGAACTGATGACGATTCCGGCCAAAATTGCCACTAGCACCAAACCACTGGCTCCCACTAACCAGCGATTACGTTGCACAAATCGACGCCCCACATACCAAGCCGTAGCGGGGCGAGCTGAAACGGGAAACCGATCCAAAATTCGCTGCAAGTCCGAACCCAACGCATCGACCGTCGAGTATCGCTGCTCGCGGTCCTTAGCTAACGCGCGCTTTAAAACCGCCTGCAAATCGGTGCTGAGCTTTTTTCCGGCGCGGACGGGTTCCCGATACGACTGCTCACGGACGACTTGCATTGCCTCAGTCGTCGCAAGGCCCCGCAAGTTGTGCGGCAAAGTACCACACAACATTTGATATAATATTACGCCCAGCGAGTAGACATCGGTACGGGCATCCAAATGCTGTTCGCTGTCGCATTGTTCGGGACTCATGTAATTAAGCGTTCCAA
>JBGTHU010000376.1:0-2877 GCA_041745975.1 Mariniblastus sp. | reverse complement strand
ATTTGACTTTAGCACGCAGTCGGGGAAAGTTGCGTTTGAGCTTGCACTACGACCCTCATTTTGTCGATCAGCACCAGGCCAATTGGTTGATGGATGATTTTTCACGACGACTTCAGATCGCTGCAATGCCCCAATGCGGCGCAACCCCCCAAGCCCCGCAACCAGAAATTGTTCTGCCTTCAGATAAATCATGTGGCATGACTGAACTGCGAAAATAACTGGAATAAAGTTGCGTCTGACCTTTGACGTAAGGATCGATATAATGATTTCTGTTTGGTGAACGCACTCGAGATCGAAAACCGTGCCATGTCCAATCGAAACGAATGCTGTCATTACAAGGGATTGTCGTTTCAAAGTGCGACCGCTTCAGGGTGTTGCATTAACAGGTTTCAGGTATCCGTTCACCGCGAATTAGGTCGTCTAATGATTGCCGTTGGCGGATCAAATGATGTTGAGCAGCATCCAATAGAACTTCGGCCGCAAACGGTTTGCCGTTGTAGTTTGACGACATCACTGCCCCGTAGGCACCCGCACAGCCGATGACTAGCAAATCCCCAATTTCTGCCGTTGGCAATTCACGAGAGCAGACAAACCCTCCTTCGTTCTGGGTAAAGATGTCCCCGGACTCACAAAGTGGCCCACCGACAATAACCGATTGCAGTTTCTCCGATGGTTTTCCCCGAGCCGCAATTGCCATCGGGTGATAGGCACCGTAGAGGATAGGTCGCGCCAAATTGTTGAAACCTGCGTCGACCAAATAGAACAGATTTTCCCCCATTTTTTTGATTGCTCGAATCTCCGTCAACAAATATCCACTTTCGGCTACTAGGAAACGCCCTGGTTCGATTTCTAATGAAATCGGATGGCCTAATTGGGCCTCCATCCGTTTGCGACTGGTATCCCACAATTCGAAGTAACGGTCGATATCAATCGGTTGATCGGTACTTCGATACGGCGTTGGCAAGCCCCCTCCGGCACTGACCGATCGGATGGAGTTGCCGACTTGCGCGACCAGCGTTTCCATGGTTTGGCAGACTTGGGACAGATGTTCAAAGTCGGTTCCAGATCCAATATGGATGTGCAATCCGCTGATGGTAAGGGAGTATTTTTTGGCTAAAGCGATCGCCCGAGGTAATTCTTCATGCCAGATCCCATGCTTGGAGGATGGCCCGCCTGTATTGGTTTTGGCACTGTGGCCATGCCCAAACCCCGGATTGATGCGCAAGGTGATCGAGCGGCCAGGTGCTCGTTCACCCAACTGCTCGATCATATCGGCTGACCCGGCGTTGACATGTATGTTTTGCTGTACCACCATCTCTAAGGAGGCTCGATCGAAAAGATCAGCCGTATAAACAACCGAGGGAATCACCGATGCAAGATTTTGATTGCGATTTGAGCCGGGCTCACTTGCAGGATCAACATTGGGATCAAGAGATGGTTGAAATCCGGCTTGTTCGGCTCGGTAGACTTCACCTGTGCTGACGGCATCAACCAAACACCCATGGCGGCGAACTAAATCCAGGATCGCCAAATTCGAATTGGCTTTTTGGGCAAAGCGAATAACATCGAACCTTTTCAGGTCGGCAATTCTCTTTCGAATGATGGACGCGTCGTAGAAGTAGGTTGGAGTGCCATAAACTTGAGCCAGATCAGCGATTGCATGCTCGCCAATTTCTGATAGGCGGACTTCAATTGATTGTTCGGTAGTTGTGCTCATAAAACCTAAGGGTGAATAAATTCATGCATTAATTCTATTAATTCCACTAATTCCATTAATGCCGAAAAAAATGGGTGACTCAACTCAAACCGCATTATCGGTGATTTCTCAAGCTTTGATTGTAACATAATAGCCTGTTCCGTCAGGCTTGGCGATGGCTCGTCCGAATGAACGATTTGGACTATCATGTGGGAATTCAAATCCCTCTAAAAATCAAACGCCCAGGAAATGGGCAATCTTTCTCTCAGCATGCACAGCAATATTCCGTTTAAGTCTCATCAACATGAAAGTTTGACCATCGAGGGTTACTCGCGAGCCGCCGTGCAAACGTTTTGGTGTATCCCAGAATTGAAGCTGGGGTTCGACCTAGGTGCTCACCCCTGGCATGCGATGGGAATACCCAATTGGGCACTATCGCATTGCCACCTGGACCATTTGGCAGCTCTGCCATCCTATGTCGCTCGCCGCCGGATGATGAAGATGACCCCGCCCCGAATTTTCTTGCCCGATTTTGCGGTGAACCCCGTTTCGCAAATGTTACGTTCGTTTGAACGGCTGGATCGAGGACGTTTGCCCTGCGAATTGGTGGGAGTTGAATCAGGACAAGAGTTTGAATTGTCGCGCGAGTTGGTGCTGAAAGCATTTGCCACTGCCCATACCGTCCCCAGCATCGGATACATTGTCTACGAGCGCCGCAAAAAGTTAAAGCCCGAGTATGCCGAATTCAGCGGCGAACAAATCCGCGATCTACGGCTTTCAGGAGTGGAAATTTCCGACGAAAAACGAGTCCCCCTGATCGGATATACAGGAGATACGACACCCAAGGGGTTGGACCAAAATCCCGAATTTTACCAAGTCAAGATCTTGATTACCGAAATGACATTTACCGATCCAGAGCATCACCGGCAGCTAGTGCACAAAAACGGACACATGCATTTGGACGATTTTGTCAAACGCCGTGATCAATTTCAAAACGAATTGATCGTTGTAGGTCACTTTAGCATGCGCGACAACGCCAGGGAAACGATTAGAAAAATCAGGAAGAAAATACCCGATATGCTCAATGATCGATTGTTGGTCTGGCTGTAGCCGAAGTGCAACTCTGCAAAAGCAAGCGTTGCCACGATTCAACACGGCCAGCCACAATTTGTTAGACACAA
>JBGTHU010000375.1:0-4925 GCA_041745975.1 Mariniblastus sp. | reverse complement strand
TGATCCCCGGCAACCACGATGTCCCTTTGTACCGTGTGGTCGAGCGATTGCGGAACCCCTTGCAGTTGTATAAGGACATCATCAATGAAGACCCCAACCCAGTCTTGAATTTGCCAGCAGCGATAATCGTTGGGATCGACTCGACGGCACCTCAACTGGCTATCACCAATGGCAGAATTCACCGCTGGCAATTGGAGCATTGCGAACAAGCCTTCCGTAGTGCAACCGACCAACAAGTCAAAATTGTGGTCGCCCACCATCATTTTGCTCCGGCCCATGATATGCTGCGAGATTGGCAGATGCCCCAATCCAAACGGGCGATCAATCGATTCGAAGAATTAGGTGTCGATCTAATTTTAGGTGGGCATTTGCATCGAGCCTACATCGGCAATACCCTCGATTTTTATCCCGGTAAAGACCGCGATCGAGGAATCATCATTGTCCAGTCCGGAACCACAACTTCCCGACGTGGACGAGGCCGCGAAAAAGAGAAAAATTCGTTCAATATGATTCGTGTTTTTCCAGACAAAATCGCTATCGAACATCACCATTTCTTTGACGACCAGCACGGTTTCATTCCCACCAGTTGGCACAGTTTTCGTCGGATGTAGTCCCAGCCCCAGGGTAGTCACGTCGTTTTAATTAAGACACGTTCATCAATAAATAATGGTCCCGTCCCAGTAAATTGTTCACGATTTTTATAGGCGACAATCAACGTGTCTTGCACAACGTCCTCGGCATCGTGTTTATTTCGTAGTCTTGATAGAGCGTATCGATAGAGATCGTCTCCGTAAATCTCTATCCAGGTTTCTGGTGAATGAATCGGCCTTCGTTCCCCAGTGACTTGATCCCGACGATTTTTGTAACATGAATTATCGTTACAACTTGCAAAAAACTACGAAATCGGAACAACTTAGTTCCGATTTCCTCAGCGCCCGATTAAGATGAAGTCAAGTTTTAGTTTCACCCGATGGCAAAAATGAGAATTTTCTGGACATTTGTAATCTTATTGGCTTTGACCGCCGGATTCGGAGGTGGTTGGTATTGGGCCGATCGATTGCCCGTTGGTGCAAGCGAAATGAGCGGAGCAGAGAAGCTTGATGCTGACATTTTCCGGCCAATGGAAATTGGACCGGTATACGCCCAAGGGCGGATCTTGCCCGCTGCGGGGATTATCAACGTCGTTGCCCCGCCGGGTCAACGCATTGCGGCAATCTTGGTTTCTGAAGGGGATCAGGTCGTTGGAGGAGAAACCGAACTGGCGACTTTTGCCGGGCAACCCAAATTACAGACCCAGGTGGAATTGGCGGAATCTCAAGGGGAGGACGCACTGCGGGAATTGGAACAACAAATCATGGCTGCGGAGGGACAAGTCAAGCTAGCGGAAAAGCAAGTCACCGCCGCCGAACTGCAACTTGAAATGGCTCGTGCCGACCAGTTGTTGAAAATCAAAGAACAACAGTTGCAGGCAGCGAATGAAAAACTGGACCGACTACGGCAGTTAGAAAAGGATCCTGTAACCCGAATCTATGTTTCTCGCGATGCGATTTTCGATCAAGAGTTGGCCTTGGCCGAAGCCGATTCCCAACTCAATTTGGCTCAACAACAACAGCAACAGGCGATTGATACAGCGGAGCTAAATCGCGAATCAGCGGAACTCGCTTGGCAGCAGGCGCGTTCCGCCCTGCGGCAATTGGTCGACTTGCGGAACGAAAATCGGACTTTGCAATTGACTCAAAAATTGGCCCGCCAAGCCGCTCGGGAAGGGGAATTAATTGCTCCCGCCGATGGGACCGTGCTGCGAGTTTTCGGCAAACCGGGAGAAGCGATGGTGCAAACGCCTTTGATGCAAATCGGCGATTTGTCAAAATTGACTTGTCAAGCCGAAGTGGTTGATCGTCTGATACCCTCGGTCGCCATCGGTCAAGCCGTATCGATTACCAGTCCCGCTTTGAACCAGCCAATTTCCGGTCGTATCAGTCACATCGGCAGGGTCGTGATTTCGGGCCTGATGAACGACCCCAATCCGTTGGCGATGGTCGACAAAAGGGTAGTGGAAGTTACAATTTCAATTGATGAAGTCGATGCGAATGTGGCCGAAAGATTGATCAACTTACAAGTCACCGTTCAAATTCATACCGAGCCAAGTACAGCGACGACGACCGGGGATGTGGCTTTGGCTGATTCCGGTCTGCATCCCGACGATTTACAGTAATCGAAAAATTGAGTATTCACATTGAGGTGGTAGGAGGCCATCGATATGACGCAAACACTTCGAATATCCTATTGATTAATATGGTCGGATTCTGATGCGAATCAATTTAGCCTTGGCCAATATTACCAACAATCCAGCCAAAGCCGTGCTGTCGCTGGCTGGTATTGGCGTGGCGATTGTTTTGGTGTTCATGCAATTAGGTTTTCGGGGGGCCGTGGAAAATACTGCGATCAATGTCTATCAGCGACTCGATTTTGACATTTTGGTTCGCTCGACCGACTATCTGCATTTTACTGATAATGGCTCGTTTGAAGAATCGATTTTGTATGAACTGAAAAGTTTTGAGGGAGTCCATTCGGTTAATCGAATGATGGTGTCGATTGGCGGTTGGCGAATCGATCGGGGGAATCAGCTTGGACAAGAAAAAGCGTTTATGCTGCTGGGTTTTGATCTGGACGAAATGCTGGTTTCCGATGAAAAAATTGTCGCTCAGTTACCCCGTTTAGTTGCCGTCGACTCGTTATTGGTGGACAACAAGACTCATCGCGAATTTGGCCCCATTAATGGGGTCCGGTTCAGTGAAGCCGATGTCGGTCGGTTGGTTAGAATTTCGGGAACGCCGACCACAATCAATGGTGTGTTTTCGATGGGGGCTGGGTTGGCCGCCAACGGGGCAGGGATCGTGTCATTGGACGGTTTTTTTCACTTGCTACCCGTCTTTCCACGAAATCGGGTGACATTCGGATTGGTCAAGGTGGCTGATGGAGAAGATCCCGAAATCTTAACCAGCAGGTTGCGGGCGCGGTTTCGTGAGGATTTCAATCAAGCCGATTTTTCCCGAGTTGAAATCCTGTCACGTCAAGAAGTACTCGATCGGGAATTGATCCGATGGTTACAAGAGACGCCGATTGGATTTATTTTTAATCTGGGAGTGGGAGTCGCTCTGATCGTGGGGGCTTCCATTGTTTATATGGTACTGAGCAATGATGTGGCCGATCGCTTGCATGAGTACGCGACCCTACAAGCGATGGGTTATACCCTGTATGACTTGTCGGGGGTCGTGCTGCGACAAGCAGTCTACTTGGCATTGTTCGCCTTTATCCCGGCACTGGCCGCAGCCTGGGGGCTGTATGGAGTGACTTCGGCGCTTGCCAATATTGAATTGGAAATGAATTGGCTGCGGGTTCTGTTTGTGTTTTTGTTAACTTTGCTGATGAACTGTTTCTCAGGTTGTTTGGCTTTGAGAAAATTATGGCAAGCCGCACCGGCCGATTTGTTTTAAGTACTATGAAAACACCGCTGGCTTGGAAAAATTTGATTCATGACTACCGTCGTTTGACGGTGGCGATTGGCGGAATTGCTTTTGCTGTGATGTTGATGTTTCAGCAGCGTGGTTTTCAAAATGCGTTATATGATAGTACCGTGGAAATCATCCGGGAGTTGAATGCGGATATTATCATAATCAATTCAGCCCGATTTGCTTTGACCAATGAACGACGCTTCCCCAGGGACTTGATGGATGTGGCCGCATCGGTAGAGGGGGTTGAGTCGGTTGAACCCGTCTATTTGGAGAATCAAAGGGCACGCTTGCGGCGGGAGGGGAACCGCGCGTTACCGATTCGTGTGATTGCTTTTGATATCGACCGCCCGGTTCTTCGAGATCAAAGAGACGAGATCATCCCTCAGCTCAATCGACTGAGAAAAAAAGGGACCGCGTTAATGGATCGACTAAGCAAACGCAGTTTCCAGTTTTCGCTGGATCGATCCGCTCAATTTCCACAAGTAGGCGAATTAAATGGACGGCGTATCGAATTGGTCGGCACCTTCAAAAGTGGTCGTGATTTCGCCCACGAAGGAAATTTAATTATGTCGACCGAGAGCTTTGCCAGCTACTTTCCGCGACGGGGGCTAAACCCTTTGTCGATCGTGGATCTGGGATTAATTACAGTCAACGATCAAGCTGATCTGCAACATGTTTCCCATCAACTGGAACTGGCTCTGAACCGAGAAGTAAGTGTGTTGACCCGGCAGCAATACATCGATCGGGAAATCCAGTTTTGGGCGCGCAACACTCCGATTGGCGTCATCTTTACCATTGGCACCATCATCGGATTTGTGGTAGGTGTGATTATCTGCTATCAAATATTGGCCAATGATATCGCTGAACACCTGAGCGAGTTCGCCACCCTTAAAGCGATGGGGTATAGCGATCTATATTTTTTTGGGCTGGTAATTGAACAAGCGGTTTGGTTGGCCATCATGGGTTTTTTGCCCGGGTTATTGTTTTCGTTGGCGTTGTTTGAAGTCAATACCAGCATCACGGGGTTGCAAATGGTGTTAACCCCCTTGCGAATAGGATTTGTATTCGCCGCGACGGTGATCATGTGTGTTCTGTCCGGAATGTTGGCTCTGCGGAAGTTGCTGGCCGCTGACCCAGCCAGCCTGTTTTGAGTCAGAGTTATATTCCTCATTCAATTATGTAGTTCCTTTCAATCGAATGTAATCGATTTCGGCCATGCCTAATAAAATTACCGAAACCACCAACGGGATCGACCTTGAGTCATTGATTGCCGCCTTTACGGAGCAGCGTCGCTGCTGCATCGAAGTCAATGATGTCAATCACTATTTTGGCGAGGGAGATACGCGAAAGCAGGTATTGTACAGTAATCAATTGCGGGTTCCCGAAGGGGAGATTGTGATTATGACCGGC
>JBGTHU010000374.1:0-2652 GCA_041745975.1 Mariniblastus sp. | reverse complement strand
TCCGCACGGAACCCGTGTCGACGACGAATTAATGGAGATGGTCCGCAAAGAAGTTCGCATCGTGGCAAAGCTAGAGCACCCCAATGTGCTTCAGCTAAAGGATGCGAGTCTAATCGATAATCATTTGGTTGTGGTTTCGATGTTGGGCAACCAGACCCTCAGTGATCGATTGAAGAAACGATTATCGGTCGTCAAGGCCTATGAGTTTTCTCGCCAAATGATCGCTGCCGTGGCTTACGCTCATGAAAAGGGGTTGATCCATTGCGACATCAAACCAGAAAACTTTATCTTGTTTGATGAAGACCGCTTGCGATTGGGAGATTTTGGAATTGCCAAAGTTTCCTGGAAAACGATTCAAGGATCAGGCACTGGAACTGTCGGTCATATCGCTCCGGAACAAGCGATGGGAAAACCGTCAGCTCGTTCCGATGTCTTTTCGTTAGGGTTGATCATGTACCGGATGTTATCAGGAAGTTGGCCTGAATTCCCTTTCGATTGGCCCTTTCCCAACGCCAAACAACTCAAGCGTAAATCGGTTCATCCCGAAATGATTTCGCTGATACGTCGTGCTTTGGCCGTTAAGCCCCGCGATCGATTTGCCGATGCGACCATCATGCAACGTCAGTTTGAACGGATCTTGCCCAAGTCAATTCGTTTCCAACAGGACAAAAAGAGCGGTAGTCGACGATGAATGCCATTAGCCATCGGGTTTGGTTCAATCAAATCGAAGCGACCGTCGATCGGATGGAACATCCCCTTGGTTCGACAGTGGTCTTTTCCGAACAAAACCCCACATTGATGACCGACAATCAAGACGCCTCGGGATATTTTTCCGTCAATCAACACAGTTTGGTGTTGGCGGTGGTTGACGGAATGGGCGGAGCACCCTGCGGCGGACAGGCGGCTCACACCATCATTAATACGCTCACCGAACATCTGACTCCGTTGGAGAACCACGATGCAGTGAGAACGGCAGTGCTCGATGCGATTGAAGATGCGAATCAACGGATTCTTCAGTGGGGAGTCGGGGCGGGGGCGACTTTGGTATTGGCCATCGTGACAAGTGATGGTGCCAGAATCATCCACGTCGGCGATGCGGAAGCATTGCTCTGCAGTAACCGAGGGCGAATCAAATTCTCTACTATCTCTCATGCTCCCGTTGCTATGGCTTTGGAAATCGGTGTTATTGATGAATTGTCTGCAATCCAGCACCATGAACGAAATATCATCAATAACTTTGTCGGTTCCCGGGAGATGCGAATCGAAATTGGGCCTCAGCTCAAATTAAGAAAGTTCGATACGCTGCTGCTGGCCACCGATGGGCTCTTCGACAACTTACTTACTAATGAAATCTTGGAAACGATTCGCTGCGGAAAACTAGATCGGCGAAGCCATCACCTGCTGGATATGGCTCGCCAACGCATGCGGGGAGAGCATTTGGTCGATCATGCGAAACCAGACGATTTGACGGTGTTGATGTTTAGTCGAGGAAGTTGAGTGAATCGCCGCTATCTGTTAAAAGAACGATTCTTTGGGAAAAAAATCACAAACTCGCCAATTTGACTTGATTACCGAACTTGAACCAAATTTGTTAATCTGATCAAAATCAAATATCCGAAGATAAATAGAATCAAAAAGATTGAGCAGTCCTTGGCTGACAAAATTTGAACCGACTCATGCCTTGCAATTTTCTTGTGTCCTGATACTTCAGCGTCATTATCCATGGAGGGAAGTGATGAAAAAGATGACCCGTTTACCAACGTCAATCGTTTTTGTGGTTGGTGTGCTTACGGTTTGTCCGGTCTATGCTCAGGTCGGTTTGGAGACAGGTCTCTGGAAATGGACAACCCCTCAACCTCATCATGAATCGGTCGTTGAAGTTCTCACTCCGACCGGCAATGGGACGGGAGTTGTAATTGCGATTTGTGAAGATAAACCGTTCAAGCAAGGACACGAAGGCTTCGTATTAACGGCCTGGCATGTGATACAAGACCACATCAAGAGCCGCGAAATAAAAGTCGGATACCGCAATGGTAAACGAGCCGCCGGCTGTAAGGTGGTCCAATACGACAAAGAGATGGATATTGCCTTGTTGTGGGTCTGGGTTCCTCAATCGGTTGCGGCGGCCAAACTGGCCAGTCAACCCATTTGTCACGGAACCAGCATTGAGTTTGCCGGGTTGGGCGGTGGTTCGAATCTAAAAGACAATTTGAGGCATTTTTCGGGAGTGGCGTCCTCGCCGTCCAATCATCAAAAAATTTTCGCCGATGTCTCGTTGTTGCCCGGTGATTCCGGCGGGCCCGTATTCAACGACCAAAACGAAGTCGTGGGAATCATATCCGGCGGTTGGTTTTGGTGGGACGGCGGAGTGGTGGCTACGACTACGAAGTCCCACGTACCCACGACTTGGCCGGCCAGAGCATGTAATGTAAGCCCTATCCACAAGCTATTGGAAAAAAACAAGGTGCAACATGTTGCCGTTCAACCCGAGATACAGCTCGATCCGGTAACCAAAAATCGTTGAAGTCGTACCGGAGGGCTTGCGCCCTGCCGCTACTATTGAGCTAACCGTTCACGGGTGAGTAGGGAATGCGAGGCTCCCGCAGAGACAATTCTTTGCCAATACCCGACAATTTAACTTGGCGGTGGTCG
>JBGTHU010000373.1:0-2530 GCA_041745975.1 Mariniblastus sp. | reverse complement strand
TCGAGGCACATGAGACCGAGAGACTGAGCTGGCGACGCATCAGGGATCGCAGAAACGATTTGATTTCGCCTCGACTCGCCCCCTCCATTTGGCTGAATTCTTGGATCGCCATCTTCAACGAATTAGAAATCGATTCTAATTGATCTTCGGTTGGCTTTTCTTTTAACATGGAAAAAATCGCATTAATATCTTTCTCAGCTGAGCCTCCAATCACGCGTCCGCCGCGGACTTCCAAGATTCCTTCAGGGAATCCAATATCACCTTGCAATTCCGATTCAGCACTGGGCAGCGAAATGATCTCGCTGCTGCGAACCAAAAACAAAATAGCGAACGCCGTGGCTACAGTCGCCCGTTCAGTTATAAATTCGGGCTTAACAAAACCTCCATTTTCCATTTGGATGCTCTTTAGATAGTCAACTCCCAAATCATACCAGCGGGGAAGGTTCCCCCCTGACAAATTACCATCGGCTTGCTCTCGAAACCATGCGTACCGCTCGACCGCGTACAGATAATAAAAATTCCACTGCTCGACTTTTGCACTGAAACCATTTTGAAGGACGCGATTTCCAGCCCCTGTTGCCGACATCAGTGCTCCCATGTTAAAGCTGACGACAGGCCCATCACCACCGATTCGATCTTGTTCGCCCCCAACGACCGGCGGAATATATACGGTCACCGTTTCTGGTAAATCAGTGTACTGTTCTTGAACCGAGACCTGAGCGAGCTGTTTTTTTCGAGGATAGAGTTGCAACATGTCCGCCAATAAATAGACGGATCCCAAACCGCCGGCGTGGATCGAAGGATACGAATTTTGAGATGACGCGACAGGTGTCCAACTGTTGCCCGAGCGTCGCAAGTGATAGTGAAATGATCCACTGGATTGTTGGGAATCGACAAACCATTGCAACATACGTTTGCCGACATCAGGGGCGACTCGAAATCCATGTTGATTGGCAACATACAAAGCCAATGCCGCATATTGAACTTGCGAGGTGTCGCCCACATCATCGGCTTGCCCCATGTAATTCATTGCCCCGTCTTGCCGAACCCGCCGCTGTATTTCGTCGACCAAGCGGGTAATTTGTGCTCGATACCGAACTTTGTCCACCTCTGCCAACAAAAAACAAGATAGCGCCGGAATATAGACTTCATTCATTCGCAACAGGTGTTGCTCAGTGATTCCTTCCGGAACCTCCTCGGGCAACAGAGCCAAAATGCTTTCAATCGCGGACCGAATTAAAGGATGCTCCTTGTCAATCTCATCTTCATATCGCTTTTGTGCCTGAGAAACTGCCAATGCTGCAACGATTTTTTCACCGGTGATCGAAGGGTTCACCGCGGTTAAATTGGCGACCGCTTTTCTTACGATTTCACGGACTTCATTTGAGTTGGGGGTGTACTTGACTTGCGCCTGAAGTTGAGGCGAATCAAGCAGAGCGATGCCGCCAAGAACGAGCATCAGAGATTGCAGAACTCCCGAAATCAGACTCAAACATCGATGCTGATCGGAACCGCAACAACGGCAAGGAACCGTTTTCAATCCACCCATCCAATTCCGCTGTCCCAATTCCTGTCGGCAACTTCCAACGCATTGATCGCGTACCATAACCCTAATACCTTTCAGCCCTCTAACATTCTGTTTCAAACCTTTTGATTGCAATTCCCAATCGATGCCGGAGCAGTTTTAGTAAGCGATCCGTTCCATCGAGATACAATGGAGAACCAATCAGACAATGAATCAAAACCAAACGTAGGTTAAATGCTCTTGATTTAATTCTCTAAATTCAATTCTCCCTTAAGTTTCATTCGTAAAAACAATTAAGGTTCATCGCCGATTTGTTTTCGAATTCAACCAGGGAGCATGCTTGGAAGTGGCTTGGAAGTCGCTTGGAAGTGGCTTGGAAGTGGCCTGATCCTTGGCATTCATTTGGAAGTGATTTGAAAGTGGGAAGTAAACCGAATCACTACCATATGTTAAAGAGATCCGAGTGTTTGTCAATCATCCCTAAAATGAATCTGACAAACAACATGGGGCCCTTTTTCAAGAGGCCTCATTAATCCAGTCTCAATTGGTATTTTTGGTAAAACTCCTTATGAACATCGCTCATGTCGATCTGCCGTCCCTGGATAAACGCGGCTTCCACTCGAGTCGCGTACTCGATGGGACTTCCGGTAGTAATAATCATCGTGGCATCCTTACCGACTTCCAGCGATCCCACTCGATCTGCAATACCCAGCAGGTCGGCAGCGTGGATCGTCAACGCCTGAATCGCGACTTCTTCAGGCAAACCAACCGCGACCGCCGCTCCCGCCTCGAAAGGAGTACGGTTAACATATTGCGCCGATTCAGCCCCCGAAATCGCAAATTTGACTCCCGCCTGATGTAGTTTTACTGGCAACGAGTAGACTTCATCATAGCCTTGCCAGCCGAACGATGGAGAATTAAGCACGCTGGTCAAAATCACGCCGATCCCTTGGTCGGCCAATTGATTGGCGATCAGCCCGCAACTACGACCACCTCGGATTACGA
>JBGTHU010000372.1:0-3068 GCA_041745975.1 Mariniblastus sp. | reverse complement strand
GAGTTGCGAGTACCCAATAAATTGACCTTCCCCATGATCATTGCGGGCTGGATCTACAGTGCAGTCGCTTACGGCATGGCTGGACATGGCTGGTACGTCGGCTTGGGCTGGAGTCTGGCTGGAACCACGGTTGGATTAATGACATTGATACCCGCCATGGCGATTGGCGGCATGGGCGCAGGTGACGTCAAAATGATGGCGGCCATCGGTGCTTGGGTGCATTGCACCATCACACTTTACGCATTCGGTTTGTCAACCATCATCGGCGCGTTACTGGCGGTCTTGATGATTCTGTTTTCGGGAAATATCAAGAAACATTACAATCAATTTTGGTTGATCTTCAATGAGATCGTGACCATTAAGAATCCGGACAAATTGGCAGAGATTGCCGCCCAGCGTAAACCTCAAATGTATCTGTTACCCTACGGTATCCCGCTGGCCATGGGCACGATCCTCTACTTCGCTTGGAACGGATTGTTGATTTAACTCCGGCGGGAGCGTCAAACGAAAGATGACGACTTCTGCAAACGACTGAATCGTTGCAAATTTTAGTTCTACTCCTTTTGGAGACCCAACTCCGATTTTGCGGAATGTGACTCGAATTCGATCACGGAACGCAAAATTGGAGCTTTTCACTGTTGGACTCCGAACTAAATCAATACTAAGCAAGAATTCAATTAGCGGGTCAGATGCGAGCGCAGCAGGCCCTCCGCGAAAGAAAAAACGAACTGGATTATTCAAAATGAAGTCAAAATCGCTAATCTTGATGGTGCTTTCGTTGGGCTTCGGCTTGATCGCCGCCATTGGCATCAGCCAAGTGATGGGCCGAAATAGCAATCCCCAACCCATTAAAACTCCGACTCAAACCGTTTTGGTCGCTGCTGAAGATTTGGAGTACAAAACCATTTTGACGGAGGAAATGGTTCGGGAGGAAGAATGGCCGCTGGATATCGTTCCTCCCGATGCAGTCACATCGCTCGAACAGATCACGGATATGGCCACTCGGACATACATCCCTAAACAAATGCCCTTAAGCCTCTCCAATATTGTCCATAAGAAACAACTTAACGATATCAATGTACCACGTGATCACCAGGTCATATCGGTGAAAGTGTCAGCTGAAGACAATATGCACGGGCTGTTGCAAGCGGGGGACCGGGTAAATATTATCGGTTATGTCAAAGGGAAAACGGCCCGCACCTTTCTTCGGGGACTGAGAGTACACAATGTCAATGCTCAAATGACAGCAACGACCGGTGGGCGTGAAGAAAAGTCCAGTAAAAGTGATGCGATCGTGGGGATTATTGCCAATGACCGGCAAGCCGAACTAATTACTTTCGTCCTTCGCGAAGGTGGCCTCAAGTTGACCATGGTGGCAGACATTATCGACGATGAGGAACTGGGAGGGCACATTGATGAAGAGGGAGCAGTCGCGTTAGGTCTGCCGGGCGTGGATGATGGCAGTCAAGCGGAGCCAGAATCATTGAGCCCAATTGCTTTTCAATCCCCTCCCCCTCAGCCAACCAGCCAAAAACCGACGATGAAAGTCTGGACTCCATTGGGAGTAGAAGTTTTCACATTCAGAGATGGAATTGTGGATCGCCCCCGTCCGTTTCCTGGAAATAGCCCGACAAGTGCTAATCCGCCACCCACCGAGTTTAACGGTAACGTAAGACCGGAAAGACAGGAAGACATTTCCGGTTTTGACGAAGTTTCCAGAGGTTTGGATGAGGATCAATATTTGCCTGATTAGGATCGAATTAGTAATACGTGTCACGATCAATGTATCGTTAACAGCCGTTTTAGGTTTTCGGGGTGCTTTGACTTCACCTAGTTGAGCGTTGAAATGATTCGACGCTTGATGCACATACCCAACGCAAGGCTTCACGTATGAAATTCCAAGCTGATCTACTTTTTATTATCGCCGCGATGGTGATTGCCTCCACAAATCAGGCCAGTATCGCGCAAATCCAATCGAAAACGGGCTACCAGGAACTTTCTCGATCGGATGATCACGTCACTCTGATCCAAGGCTCTAGCAAACGGCTCAAGTTCCCCTACGACGTCCCGGAACTAATTGTGGAGAACCCTGAGATTGTTCAGGCAACCCCAATGCGGATCGATGAAATTTTGGTCTCAGGCTTGCGTCCCGGACATACTTCACTAACGGTCAGTGATTCGAGCAATCGACTTCATGAAATTCGAATTGTCGTCGAAATTGATACCCGGCCTTTAGAAATGTCGCTTTCCCGCAATTTTCCTGATTCCAATATCACGATCAACGCCTTGCAAAATGGGATCGTTTTGGCCGGTTATGTATCGCGACCCGAACAGATCGATATCGCTCAACAAATTGCCCAAGACTACTTCGCAACGAATGTAATCAGCATGTTGCAAGTCCAAGGTGTGCAAAACGTGGCGATTCAAGTCAAGGTTTATGAGGTTTCTCGGAATAAACTGCGTCGCTTGGGAATTGATTGGCAATTGGCGGGGACCGATTGGGGTATCATTTCGAACATATCTCAATTAATTTCCAGTCCAAGCGTTGCCGCTCCGATCAGTGGAACAGGGCAAGGGCTGTCTGGAGGAATCTTGCGTGACTCGACTCAGTTTGCCGCCTTTTTGGATGTGTTGGAGCAACGAAATGTTGCCCGCATCATGGGACAACCCGTATTGATTGCTCAGAACGGACGCCCGGCAGAATTTCTGGAGGGGGGCGAGATCCCTTTCTTGATTCAGCAGGGGTTGGGAAACTCGACGATCGAATTCAAACCTTTTGGTACTAAGTTGGACATCGTTCCTATTATTGAGGGACAGGGAAGAATGACTTTGGAAGTTCGAGCTGAAGTCTCGCAACCCGCCGAAGATTTCAGCAACGGAACAGGCCTGGTCGGATTCCGCGTTCGACGAGTCAACACAAGCGTCAATATGCGAGCCGGTCATACGCTGGCGTTGGCAGGGGACTATCAAGAAATTAATAACACGGAGTCCCGCGGAGTTCCTAAATTGATGGATCGCCCGCTCATCGGGTCCTTTTTCCGACGCGTTCAAGACGAATTCACCGAGAC
>JBGTHU010000371.1:0-4379 GCA_041745975.1 Mariniblastus sp. | reverse complement strand
AATGAGTACCGTGAAGCCTGTGAAGTATTTAGTATCATCTCCCCCTTGTTGATGGCAGAAGCTGCGGAAAAACAAGTCGCGGCTTTTTCCGACCAGATTCATCCTGTTCATGGCTTGTACTTCTTCGATTTACATACGACGTCATCCAAGTCTCCCCCCTTTGTCGCGATTAATGATCAGTTGGACAATCGAAGTTTCGCATTGCAATTCGCTGTTCCAACCGTGCTAGGTATCGAAGAATTTTTACACGGACCGTTGCTCAGTTATATCAATGACTTTGGGCCGGTGGCCTTCACTTTCGAAGCGGGTAAACATGACGATCAAAAGTCGGTCGAGTTGCACGAGGCGTTCATTTACCAAGCCCTTATCAATGCTGGTAGTATCCATGCCACTGACGTCGGCCATGCCCCCTCCGTTCAAGCATTGCTGGGAGAACAAGGCGCGCACCGCGCGGGGAGAAAGGGGATCTATGAAGTGATCTATCGACATCCGATCACTCCTGAAGATCAATTTCGAATGAACCGCCATTTTGAGAATTTCACTCCGGTCAAGAAAGGTCAGTCTGTGGCCAAAGACTGCCGGGGAGACATTTTGGCGCCCTATTCGGGGTATGTTTTTATGCCCCAGTATCAATCGATGGGAGAGGATGGCTTTTTTATCGTGCGACAGATCCCCCAATTTGCCTTGACAATATCCAGTTATTTGCGACGTCGGAAATTTGAACGATTTCTCGATTGGCTGCCCGGAATCTCTCGTAGTACCGATGAACCCGACGCCTTTATCGTCAATCATGGAATCGCTCGATTCCTATCGATACAATTATTTCACTTGTTGGGTTATCGCCGAAAACGGACGCTGGGGAATTTGACAACGTTTGTGCGAAGGGAAGTCGGCTTCATTCCAAAATGAATCGGTAAGACCAAGCCTATGTCAGAAGAGGGTGCGGACCCTCTCTGGGGAAAAGGAAATAGGTGAAAAATTGATCGAATGAAGGGGTCGGACCCTTTTTTTGACACAGCCTAGCTTTTGACATATAGCAAACAACCGCAATTCTTGCAGTAGACCGAACGAAACATCCTGAGGTCGGCGATCACTTGAGTCGTCAAATTCTGCTGACAGTTACCGCAGGTCACAAAGTCGGATTCGCCAAAGACGTCTTCGCCAAGTCGTTTGACGCTACGCAAATACTCGCTGCGAATGTCTCCCGAAAGTTGCTTTTCACGAGTTGCCAATTGGCTTTCAACTTCCGCCAAGTCGATCTTCAAGCGATCCAATTCCAGACGCACCTCTTCGGAAATCGTCTCTGTCGCCTGACGGGCGGCTTCCAAGTGCTGATTTGCCAGCCCGGTTTCTTGATGGAGGTCATCGATCCGTTCCAACAATTCCAAAATCTCGTCCTGTAGGACGCTGTTGGCTTGCAGGTCGGCAGCGATTCGTTCCTTCAACAATTGAAACTCTTTGTTAGAGTCGCAGGTATTCAGACGAAACTCCAAATCTTTGATTTTGGCTTCCCTTTCCGAAAGCTGCAATTGTTTGGCGTCGGCTGCCATTCGTGTTTTCATTTCCAACTGCTTGGCTTGTTCAAACCTTTGTTGGCAGGTCGATTGATGAGTCCGAGTTCGAGCGATCCGGCGCGGGCCCGCTTCGATACGCTCGCGCAGGCTGGCCGCCTGTTTTAATAAATTGTGAATGCTTTGTATCAGCCCAAAATCAATTGACACTCAAGGGTTCTCCAAATTTTGTGGAAGTATCTGACAAAAATGCTTTTCGACCGAACGCTTTCATGTTAACATGTTAACGTGAAATGAAAATGCCCGGCACAGGGTATATTTTTAGTCAGTAGTTGAAACCAAACGCCAATCGGCTGATCAAAATACGGTTTCTTGCCCCGAGATTACTTCCACCCAAAATAGAGCATGAACAGATTTCAACACTTGAGGGGTTTCTTGTTATTTCATTGGCGGGTGGTCGCTGCAGTGGTAGCGTTGCTAGTAGTGGGGGTCATGATCACATTCGGCTTACCCGCCTTCCCTCGGTTTGGCGGGCAACCCTCTCCCTCTGTCAACCAATCAAACGGCGCTGGTAACGAAGATACTTCTGCCGCAGGCCTTATCGGCAGCAATGACGGCCTCAACATTGACGGCCTCAAAAATGACGGCCTCAACAATGATAAAGGCGACGAAAGCGGATTTGAACGCAACCAGCGAATCATGAAATCGACGGATCCCGAAGTACTGATCTCCGAGCTACTACGAGTTAGCAATCAAGGGCTGAATGAAGTCAATAACGCGATGTTGCTGGTGTTGTCAGGCCAGCGAGCTCAAATTGCATCGAGGTTACTCGAGCTCGAATTGACTCAAACTCAACGTCGGTTGGCAGTGGAATCGCTGATCGAGTCGATGTTGGTAAAAATTATGGTCGGATCGGAATCTGGCAAGCGATTCGAGGCGCTCGAAGAGGAGTTTTCCGAGTTGACTGAGATGTTAACTCAAGATGAAGATCCGGCCATCGCCAGTCGAGTGGCGATGCTGTGGATCATTCGCGACTTCATGTTTTTCAACGAAACTCCCAACGCTGAAAATTTCGAAAAACTGAACCGGTCCTTAGATGAGCATTTTGATAGCATGCAAGGGCGACCGAAAAGCGTTGAACCCGTGACGCGAATTTTGTTGTTGGCTAAACAGATTAACTTCGATCAACAATCGATCGAAGATATGTTGCAACGCTATTTGAAAAAGATGGAATCGATTGAATCAGAGGAGTTAAAACCATTGGTCGATGGCTTCCGCGTCACCTTGGTTTTTGATCGTTTTAAGTTAAACGACATCGCTGAGCGTCTGCTAGATCTTCAGCCGGATGTGGATGCGGATGTCGATCAAATGTTTGATACCCTACGAGAGTTTGGCAATGCCCCGGAAGCGGTTTATCAGTTGGCATTGGATGCGATTGGGCAATACCGCCGACGCTCGCGACCGGAGCGAGCGGATGAACTGATCCAGCGTTACCAAAATGAAGTGTTACCCAAAATAGACAATCTTGATTTGCGGGAGCGGATCCAAGAGATATTAAACAAACTAAAATAAGCACTCATCCTACAAATCGCGGCGCTGGGCCAGGAAACCCATCCTACAAATCACAATCGGTGGAATTTCATTGTAACCGTTCACGGTTTGGAAGGGAGGTTGAGTGATGCCGTAGTAGACGACTTCTCGCTTCAGAAGGGCTGAAGTGTTACAAAAGTTTTTTAGTTCTGATTTTGACAGATTTACCAACTTGGTTTAAAGTAGTTTAATCGATTGATTGATAAATTTTTAAAACTAGATATAGTTCACCACCATTCACCAAATTTTGGTACTTCCAAGGGTTTGTCCCCCTTCTTTAGCAACCACTAATGCAACCTCAACCAGCGAATCTGGCAAACGCATGCGCATCCCTCATTTCAAACCGTTTCCCTTCCCTTTCATCGTCGTGAGTTTGGCAATTGGACTATTCGGAGGGTTATTCGGAGGGTTATTCGGAGGGCTATTCGGGAGCTCCTGTCCCTCGAACTTCTGCTTTGCCCAGGACGGTAACGACCTGACTCAGCAAAGGGTTCCGCTGGCACCCACGCCGGCGGCGGCCAGTGGCGAAGCGGAATTGGCGATCAAGCAGTTCAAGCTTTCACCCAATCTTCAATGCAAGCTATTCGTGGCCGAACCCAACGTTGCCAATATCGTGGCTTTCTACCGCGACTATCAAGGGAACATGTTTGTCTGCGAAACGTTTCGGCAGCCAAAAAATTCCGGCGTGGAAGACAACCGTGACCATCCCTATTGGTTGGTCGACGATCTGAAAGCACAAACAGTTGCCGATCGAGTCGATTTTATTCGCAAACATATCCCCGATGCGGATAATTTGTACACCCAGCACGATGATCGGATTCGATTGGTGACCGATCGGAGTGGAGATGGTGTTGCCGACCACGCTCAAGTCTTCGCTGATCGTTTCAATCAGATTGCCATGGGAACCGGTGCCGACATCCTGCCCTACAAGGGTTCTGTTTATTTCACCTGCATTCCAGATTTGTTTAAGTTAACCGACACAACCGGAGATGGAGTTGCCGATCAGCGTGAATCGCTACATACGGGATACGGTGTCCGTTTCGCGTTCCGCGGTCACGACATGCATGGATTGGTGATCGGCCCTGACCGGCGACTCTACTTTAGCATTGGAGACCGAGGATACAATATCAGCCCCGAGATTCTTGATCCCGCCTCAGGAGCGGTGTTTCGATGCGAGTTGGATGGCAGCGACTTGGAAGTGGTCAGCACAGGATTGCGAAATCCTCAGAATTTGGCGTTTGACAATTACGGTAATTTGTTTTCTTGCGACAATAACTC
>JBGTHU010000370.1:0-3213 GCA_041745975.1 Mariniblastus sp. | reverse complement strand
GTAATCTTCAACATTCAACAGCAACCCACTAATTCCCCAGTCGACATAAATTGAATTTCGATTTTGTTTTCGAGTAATCAAATCCGGCTCTTTAATCGATTTTGCCAATCCATCTACGCAAAATCAATGCCACAAATGCCAATAAATTCCAATCGCACCTAAATGTCGCAATGGAATGGACGAATACCACTTGCATGCCGTTATGACAGCCCCACACGCCTGGTTCGCAAAAGCTAAATTGCGTGTTTATTTGGAAGCCAGGATTATCGATTGAGACCGCCCCCTCCTAAAGTGTGCGGCACAGTGTGCGGCACTGCCCACTCTTCGTCTCCTCTTTTCGCTGAATCTATCGGACTGAGCCAGCCTAAAGTTACCGAAACCGATGACGTCAAAAGAATTACTTCAATTTGCGTCCCAGTAACCTCAGCTTCCCGCATTGAACGAGTGGCCGATTGCTACCACTTGTTGAGAAATTGCTTTTTAACGTTGCCGAGGAACAGTATTTGCTGCAAACTCCCGGTCACGATAGTTAATCAGGAATTTGGCTCAGGATATTTGCTAATTCAGATACTGACACTAAGCTTTCCTTTATTTCAACCGCAAAAACAAACAGGAAACCAAAATGATTTGTTCCGAATTATCAAGACTTTACCAGTTATGCCGGTCGGAGATCAGCTCTTTCAGCCCTTTAGAGTTAATCCAAATGACTTGTCGCGAGTGTCAATCCGCTGAAGTTTGCCCCGCCGTCGGCGAAAGAGAGTACGATTCCGGAAATCGAAACTCGGCAACCGTCCCCAAGAAACAACAGTAGAGGCAACTATCGATGTCAAAAACCGACGTATTGGTAAAGCTTCGTGAATTACATGAAGAATTGGCCGCGCTGAAGAGTTTGGCTGATTCCGGTCAAAAAATTGACGAATCGACAATTGAGTTACTAGGGCAGTTGATCACCGATGCAGGTGAGATGCTGGATTACCAAAAACAGCGAGGAATTCTCGATCCAGCGAGTGACGATGTTCGATCGTCCGAAGGTGGCGCGTTGGAACAGGAGGATGAGTTATCCAGCGAACTGCCTCATGATAGTGACAGTTTGCTCGAACGAGTCCATCAACTTCAATCGGAACACCCTTTAGTAGCTCGGTTTATAAATCAGGTGACTGATTTATTGAATTCGATAGGTGTATGATCCGTGCCTTCTGAAAACCGCGAATATTACTTTGCCTATCGCGTCGGCAGGGCGGTTCGGAAAGTTGAGCGCAATCGAATTGACCATCGATCACCTTCAATCACCTTCAAATGTCGTCTATTCCCTGAACGATTCGATTAATGCTTTTAGATTTTTTGACAGTTCGGTTACAATCTCTGGATGCTCATCCGCGCGATCGATCCCTTCGCCTATGTCTTGCTCGACCTGGAACAGTAAAGGCTGTTCACGACTCGGGGTGAATCCATAATCGTTCCCGGTTTGGCTAAAAATTCTCCAGTGGATTTTCCAAGGCCCCTCCCGGTAGGCGTTGGGCAAATTATTGGAACCCGAAAAAGCAAAGGTGAACGGGGGAATCTCGCCGGAAAACCGATCAGGTGCCAGCAATGGTCGAATATCACGGCCATCGACATCCAGGTGTTCGGTCACGCCACACAAAGCAAATAGCGTCGGAAGTATGTCCAATGTGCTGGCCGGTTCCAGTTGCCGCAATGGCGAAATCGTGCCGGGCCAATACATGATGCCAGGGACACGATGACCGCCCTCCCAATTCGACCCCTTGCCATCGCGAAACGGTTGGGCATAGCCGACGTGCATTCGCGCCTCGCCGTACTTGGGATGATCCGCCGTGTCTTGGAACCGAATCCAGGGGCCATTGTCAGATGTATAAATGATGATCGTGTTTTCCGCGATTTGACACTGTTCCAGTGTCCCGACAATGCGGCTGATCCCTTCATCAAGTTCCAACATGACATCCCCCAACAACCCTCGCCGTGACTTTCCGGCAAACGGTTCAGTTACATACAAGCCTAAATGAGGCTGATTCGGTGCAACATACAAAAAGAAAGGGTGATCTTTATTGGATCGAATAAACGCTTCAGCTCCATCGATATACCGACCGGTCAGCGAAGCGGACGCATGTGGGTTGGATGGAAGACGATCGGCCAGCATCCGATAGCCCGGGATCGGATCGTTGCCTGCCGGATCGGAAGCCAACAATTTTGCATCATCGTAATCATGCGAAACATTCGTGCCGATCCAAAGGTCAAATCCATGAGCCAACGGCAGCGCGGCCGACGTCATGTTGTTGCGTTGATTCGGATTCCCCAAGTGCCACTTGCCAAACATAGCCGTGGCGTATCCCTTCGATTTAAGCCCCTCCGCAATGGTGGTTTCACTCAATCGCAAATGGGTTGCTGCGTTGGGTCCCACAACCCAGGTGCCAAGCCCCGACCGAGCCGGATAGCGGCCCGTTAATAGCGAATATCGAGAGGCACTACAGGCGGGCGATGTGACGTAAAATTGCGTGAAGTTGGCACCTTGATTGGCCAACCTTGAAATCGAAGGAGTCTCTATGACCGGATTCCCATTATGGGCGTAATCGCCGTAGCCACTGTCATCCACAAAAATCAGCACCACATTGGGCCGATCGAGCGGATCTCGATTTTGAGCGTGGCACGAAAAAACTCGAATGCCCATCGCGCAGGTTAACAGGCAGGTCAAAGAGAGTAACGCTTTAGCAAACGAACTGGGCGTGCCAAGCGTATCGATAACGTGAATTGGAACGGACATTTAGAAAAACCCTCACTCTTCATAGAATTTCAGTAACAATTCAACAGTAAAATCCAGGGCGTAGGAAGACAGGCATTAAGGTGCGTTTCGCAAGTCGAACACGCGTCAATTTGGCAGTCCATGACCAACCAAACCAATCTACCGCCGCAACTCACCACGGTTTTCATTCGTACCGATGGGTGTGCGTACCGCGGGAATAAAATGATCGATCAAACGGCCCTCGCTGGAAATCACTTTTATGTCCAAGTGCTCACCTGCAATCGTGGCCACCAATAAATGATGAACCGATTCGGCTTTTTCCAAGTACCAAGTTTTGCTGACATCATGGTGGTCCCGCACTCCGACACCCCACGCTCCATCTCCCAAATAAGTGATCCCTGTTTGATTTTTTTCGCCCGCCAATATCGGAACTGATCGCTTATAGGCATGATCATGAT
>JBGTHU010000369.1:0-2832 GCA_041745975.1 Mariniblastus sp. | reverse complement strand
ACATCGCCGCGATTTCCCCATGCGGCAAATTACCGAGCAGCAAATCGGTCCAACGTTCCAATCGGCGTCGCAGTCGATTCATTCGCTCGAATCTTTCAGAATCCATTTGTTCAGCCTGAATCAACATTCGCAAGGCTCGATTTTTAGCTTCGGAATGACCGAGAAACACCGAATGTGCCAAGCCATGCAGTTCATCGGTTTGATTATGTTTGTCGTGGATTAATACTAATGCTGACCAAACTCGGGTCAATACTTCCGAAATCAAAATCTCTTGGATCACGATTTCGGCAGCGGGCCACGAATCGTGTTCGTTTCCCGATTCAAAATCTTGCTCGAACATTTTCAAGGCCGTCAACCAATGTTGAATGCGCACCTTGGAACTCGTCCAATAGTTGGTGACCACCATCATAGGTTGGGCTTGTCGCCCATATACCAGAGTGCCGGAGTTGATGGAAATCCACCCGGCGATTTCAGCAAGTTGTCGAGCGTGCATGACGAATTGGTTGTCCAGGGATGTGTTTGCGGGGTTGAATACTCAGGGTTCAATTTGAGTTCGCTGCCTCCTAAGAATCAGAAACTCTGTTTGAACATTTGGAGACTATCAACACAAGGCATCCGCCATGCCAACCAAATGGATTTTTTAATACGATGACCCGCAACTTGGTAAACGAGGCCGATAAAATGCCTTATGACGAGCATTCCTGGCTGAAAATAATTGGCCAACAGTGTTCTCAGTTGTTTTTCGTTGCTCCGCTGATCGGGAAGAACGTTGATTTTAAGCAACATATGAAGAACCGATTGGCAACGCGTTGCTTTTGCGAAACAGTCGATAATGAGTCGATAATGAGTCGACGTTGAGTCGATAATGAGTCGACAATTGGCCATGCATCTCTCTCCCAGTGTGAAATGAAATCCACTCGGATAAAAAGTTGCTAAGGCAAATAAGCAATATTAAAGATGTGATTTTGAATCGGTTATGATAGAATTTCAAACAAAAATATTTTGAGACGTAAACGTTTACCGCTAAGGAATGTTGAAGAACAATTGGAGAACGATTCTCCTCATTTGTACCCAACGACCTCCCTGCACCGACGAATGTTCTGCACCGAATTTACGACAAGAGATTTTGAAGAACACACTAATTTGAGATTTTGAATGAACAAATACAATTCAAGACGGCTATTTCTTTCCATGGTGTTGTTTGTTGCCGTGCCGCTTACACTGCCTATTGGATGCTCTTCCAATTCCGCCTATTGGGAATTTGCCAATGCCGAAAAAATGGCGGAGCAGGGGGAGACCGAGGCCGCTTTGGAAAAAATGCGGCTCGCTGTCGAACGGTCTCAGTTTGACCCGGAGCTGACGTCGCGACTGGCTTTGAAGTTGGCGAAAGCCGGAGACCGAGAGGCACTTGAATTGATCGAACGAGTGCTCGATCAACCGATAATTAAAGGGGTCGAGATATTTCGAAGCAAAATGCTGGATTTGAAAATTCAATGCCTACAATATTTGGGAAATTTTGAAGATGCGTTGGAGATCGTTAAGGGAATCCTAAATGAGAAAGCGGTCAAAAATGGCCAGATTCGCAG
The DNA here is from genome assembly GCA_041745975.1 of Mariniblastus sp. Classification (GTDB taxonomy): domain Bacteria; phylum Planctomycetota; class Planctomycetia; order Pirellulales; family Pirellulaceae; genus Mariniblastus. The sequence continues at coordinate 1,246 of JBGTHU010000369.1, read as the reverse complement.
TGATCATGGACTCAATACGCTGGCCTATTGCCGCGCCTTAGCCAATAAGGAATTGGACCAAGCATTGACTGAAATCAACAATGCTATCTTAACACGGCAAGCAGCAACCAATTGGAAGACCGGGGAACGACTCGATCTAAGATCCAAAACCGTGTTGGCCAATGCAGTGTTGGCCCGCCACTTTTTCTTGTTCGATAAGAAACGTACCTACGCCGGCGGAGCTGCCGATAACGTTTCTGCCCAGCCGGTCAGCTTGAGACAGGCAATTTACTTGCTATCGCGGGCCATTGAAGATTACGAGCGGCATTATTTGGAGCTACGGGAGGGATGGAAGAAGACTCGAAATCAGCTCAATCCCAATCCGTTAGGGCTTGCCATGGAATCGTCCAAGATAGAACTGGAACGTCAAATTTGTTCGACTCGTGCTGGACTGGCTGTGCTGTTGACCGTGCGGGCACTGCTCTATCAAGACCTGCAGGAACAAGAGAAAAGTTACATCGATCGTGCTCGCGTGGCAAAATACAAGAAAGATGCCGATTCTATACTGGCGAAGTTGCCCGACGAAGTCGAATGCTTAGAGTTGATGTTTTATTTTTCGGCGCACTATTTAGACACGCGCGGCTATGTACTAACAAAGTTGTTCGAAACCACTGCGGCCGATAGTGCTTCCGATGGCACTCGGCGGAATGCTCGACGACAGTTTCAAATTGCCAGCCTGCGTCCTGAGATGATTCCCAGTTTCCACAATGCCGTTTTTGATTTTGACACCTCGATTATGTCGACACAGTTGATGCAACTGGCGATTAAAAATGGAATGTTCAACAACATGAACTACAGCGTTTCGGAAGTCCGGAACATTGCACAGACGTTGACTCACATGGAGGCGGTGTTGCGTTACCATCGACTACTTGCGTATCAAAAACAAGGTGTTGATAAAGAGGCTGAAGAAGACATCAAGGCGATTATCGAGTTGGGATTCGAGCCGGGGCCACAATTGTTTTAGGCCATTAATGGAGAGAATTTTCGCAATGTTTCATCGGTAGGGAGCAGGGTGGAGCTTGTCAAGACGACTATTTTTCGTGTTTTCCGCTATGAACCTCGCACCGGATTGCCTCGCATGAGAAACAATCCAATTAAGAACGCTGTGAATGCCAACACCACCCAGCTATTGGAGTCGATGTGACTAACGGCGTTGCCGAACTCGCAATTTAATTTTTTTATGAATCGCATGACATGATCCATTTTA
>JBGTHU010000368.1:0-2437 GCA_041745975.1 Mariniblastus sp. | reverse complement strand
CCAGTAGTTCAAGAAAGTTTAAGATAGATCAGGGTATCGGCCAGTTCGCTGCGGAGCTTGGCCTGAAGTTCATTGTTTTGAAAGGGATAGGTTGAATTCGATGGAGTATCAAGCCAGCGTTTACTTGGTTACTGCGGCGATTGCTTGGCAGAGATATTCCAAATTGGATTGGTTGATACCGGCGACATTGATCCGCCCGCTGCTGAGGGCGTAGATTGCATACTCCTGCTTTAATCGCTGAACCTGTTCGGATGTTAAACCGGAATAGCTGAACATCCCTCGTTGCTGGAGAATGTGGTCGAAATTCATGGCGGGTGTCAATTGACTCAGTTGGCTGACAAATACCGTTCGCAGGCTGGCAATTCGTTGGCGGATTTCAGTCAGTTCGGCCTCCCATTGTCGCCGCAGTGCTGCATCGCCCAATACCGTTGCCACGATGCTTCCCCCGTGCAGCGGCGGGTTGGAATAAATCGTGCGAATCGTCAACGCCAGTTGGCTGGCCATTGATCGACAGCCTGAATCGCTGCCGGCGACCACAGTGACTCCGCCGACACGTTCGGCATAGAGACCGAAGTTTTTCGAAAACGAATTGCAGATCAGGATTTCGCAACCTGCTTCAATCGCCAGTTGGATAGGCAACGAATCAGAAACCAGATTTTCACCAAAGCCTTGATAGGCAAAATCAAAAATGGGAATCAGTTCTTTTTGGCGAACCAACTGAATCAGCTCCTGCCACTGGCTTGGCGAAGGATCGACGCCGGTCGGATTATGGCAGACGGCATGGAGCAAAATCGCTTGACCCGCCTCAGCCGACGCCAGAGAATCGATCAATTGTTCAAAATCCAGCCGAGTCTGGCTGGAGTCCAAATATTCATAATGGCGTATTGTCAGCCCGGCGGCGTGGAAAATTTGTGAGTGGTTGGCCCAAGTCGGATTGCTGATCCAGATCACGCCGCAATGCAGAGCGCGGCGTAATGTCTCGCCGGCGATCCGCAGAGCCCCCGTTCCACCAGGCGTTTGCAACGTTGACCAATAAACATCTTCCTTCGAAGCAGTGATTTCCCCCAACACCAATTCTCCCACCATTTGATTGTAAGCTGGCAAACCATTAATTGGCAGGTAATTTTTGCCTCCGCCCGCTTCCAGTAACATTTTCTCGGCCATTTTGACACTGGCCATCATCGGAACTCGGCCCAATTCATCCTGATAGACTCCGACGGATAAATTAATTTTAGGATTGCGGGTATCCTGTTTGAATTCCTCGTTCAAGCCAAAAATTGAATCGGGAGGATTAAGCGGGGCATTTTCGAATTGGCGAGACGCGTGCTGCAGCAGTGACATCGTTATTTCCTGTTACAAAGCTGTTAAAATCATAGGCTATAAGCTACACTTTAGCGGCTGATTTGTCTATTGCTCGCGGAAGAAAACGATTTCCCGGTCCATCCCTCAAATCTATCAACATCAACTCCACTCACTAACCAACCAGTAAGACAAAAATGCCAACAAAATCGCCGACCGCTGTCGCTCCCAAGACCGGAATCTGGATCATTGGCGCTTATGGAGGCGTGGCGACAACGGTGGCGGTGGGACTGTCAGCATTAAAAAAAGGTGCGGTCGGGCATTGGGGGTTAGTCAGTCAGCTCCCTCATTTTAGCGACTTGGGATTGATCGATTGGAGCAGCTTGGTGCTCGGTGGGCACGAGATTCGCAAAACGAGTTCGCTGGAGCAAGCGAAATTGCTGACCCAAGGCACGCCCGTTATCAATGTTGATCTGGTCTCGTCCAGCATGGCTGACTTGGAGTGTTTGGATCAATGGATTCGACCAGGGGTGTTGATCAACGCGGGCAATACGATTTCCTCGCTGGCGACCGAAGGATTCGTCAACTCGTTTGACACAGCGCGACTGGCCATCGAACAGATCAAATTGGATCTGGAAGAGTTTCGGTCGGTTAACGCCCTAAGCAGCATCATTGTGGTCAATTTAGCGTCCACTGAACCAGCGGTTGATCGCGACACTTTCCCTTCCGGATGGTTAGAACTGGATCAGCTGTTGGGTCAACGTGACTGCCCCCTGCCGTTCAGTTCAATTTATGCCATTGCCGCAATCGAGGCCAGTTGCGCCTATGTCAATTTTACACCTTCGTTAGGAAGTGATTTGCCGGCCATTAAGGAACTGGCAATGAAAATGAAGGTTTGTCATGCTGGTTGCGATGGTAAAACGGGCGAGACTTTTCTCAAGTCCGTGTTAGCACCAGCCTTTGGACAGCGAAATTTAGAAGTCATGAGTTGGGTAGGCCATAACATTTTCGGCAACATGGACGGGGTGGTGTTGAACGATCCGCAGAACAAGCAGACGAAAATCACCAGCAAAGATCAATTGCTGGGTCAAATTTTGGGGTACCCGCCCCAGACCCATGTCAGTATCGAGTATATTCG
>JBGTHU010000367.1:0-8503 GCA_041745975.1 Mariniblastus sp. | reverse complement strand
GCGGCAAACTGAGGTTTTGAGCTCCGAAGGAGTGCTCGATCGGATGCAGGCCGGTTCGGAACGGAGAGGGTTTTGGAACTGGTTCAATCGCTCTTTTAATCCGTTTCGAATCGCCACACTGCGGGGGATTGGGATTGTGCTTCCCCCCTTGTTGACGATTATTATCTTCTTTTGGATCTGGAATACGTTAGATCGAGCGATCTTGACACCGATTGAAGGATTGGCTCAACAAGTCGTTTATTACTTCATCGATGAAACACGAACGAATACGGATATCAAAAAGGCGGCGATGGCTGATCAGGGGGAATATGTTGAATTTGATGGTGAAAGGGTTTTTGTTGTTTCTGCTAGTACTCGATACGCCCAAATTAAGTCGCGTTGGATTCCCCTAGAGGTCGCCGAAGTTGTCCGAGACAACCCTGGTAAAGAGCCGTTACTCACTTCCAAAGATTACTATTTGCGCTATATTCGCTTGACCTATCTTAAACGGCATCTGGTGATTCCCGCCTTTTTGGCGTTGTTCACCGTGATTTTGTATTTGATCGGGAAGTTGCTGGCGGTGCGCATCGGTCGATTGGTCTACCAATATTTCGAACACTTGGTCACCCGCCTACCCATCATTCGCAACGTCTATTCCTCGGTTAAACAAGTGACAGATTTTGCCTTCAGCGAAAGCGAAGTGCAGTTTAACCGTGTGGTAGCGGTTGAGTATCCTCGCCGAGGAATTTGGTCAATCGGTTTTGTGACCGGAGAAGGATTTCAACAAGTTCGCGATGTCACCGGTGAACCGATGTTGAGTTTGTTGATGCCGACCAGTCCTATGCCGGCCACTGGGTTTACGATTACCGTTGCCAAAAGCGAAACGATTGATCTTGATTTGACCATCGATCAAGCCATCCAATACTGCGTCAGTTGTGGTGTTGTCGTGCCCAGCCATCAATCGCCGAAACAATTGATCGAGGGTTTGGCCAAAAGCAAAATTAATCAAGTACAAAGCAGCGGCTGATTTCGCCAGTGATGAATTTCAATATGAGTGAACAGAATGAGAGTTTTCAGGGCAAGATTCGGTTGGGTACGCGCTCCAGCCAGTTAGCGCTTTGGCAGAGCCGCTGGGTCCAGCATGCGTTAAAGCAACTGGGGTTCGAAGTGGAGTTAGTGCTGATTAAAACAGAGGGTGACCAACAATCCGGTTCGCTTTCTCAGATTGGCGGTCAAGGTGTTTTTACCAAACAGCTCCAATTGGCATTGCTTGATCATCAGATCGACTTGGCCGTTCATAGCTTGAAAGATCTACCAACGGCCGATCATCCGGAACTGGAAATCGCAGCGATTCCTGTTCGCGAGGATCGGGCTGACGCTTTCGTATCTTGCGAGTTTGCCAGTCTGGATGCGCTCCCCTCAGGTGCAATGCTGGGAACCGGCAGTGTCCGCCGATCCGCCCAGATACTTCATTTGCGTCCTGACTTAATCATCAACGATATCCGAGGGAACGTAGATACTCGATTGCAAAAGCTGGATCGCGGCGAGTATGCGGCAATCATTTTGGCAGCCGCCGGCCTGAATCGCTTGGGCTTGCATGATCGAATTAAACAAAGATTTTCTACGGCCGAAATTCTCCCTGCGGTAGGGCAAGGCGCATTGGGATTGGAAATTCGATCCAATGACTCGGTCGCCCGAGGTGCCGTTATCCAACTTAACGATCCTGCCAGTTATTTTGCTGCGATGGCCGAACGTAGTATGCTGCGACGTTTGTTTGCCGGTTGTCTCTCGCCAGTGGGGGTCGATTCCGTGCTGCACGATGATCGGTTGACGCAAACGGGGATCGTGCTCAGCCGTGACGGCAGCGTCAGTATCAAGGCGGAAGCCAGCGGCAAGTTAACAGATGGGATTGCGATTGGCCATCAATTGGCGGATAATTTAATTCGCCAAGGAGCTGACAAGTTACTGCGACCGGATTTAGTTTGATTTGACCATTGACGAAGTCGGGGTTGATTCTTCGCCGCCATGTTAAATGGCCTCCAGGTTCATCATTTTTTTTCCCCTCTATCCGGAGGCTTCCCATGAACAACACCACCACGGATTATCAAGCGATCGCCACACGGCATGGTATCGTTGTCGACGACATTCAAATCCCCGATCGCCAACAGCGGCTTGATCGTTTGCAGGAAACGTTGCAACGAACGGATGTGCCTTTTCCCATCTCTCAGGAGGAGGGAGCAAGGTATCTGGCTGATGCGGCCGCTGGTATCCTTTTTAGTATTGGCAATTTTAATGATCAAACGGTTGATTTGGGTCAGTATTCCAATTCCCAGAATTATGAGCGATACACCTTGGCTGAACATTTGAGCTGGGCCTGCTTAATCGCCGATCAGCAAGGTACCAAAAAGGATTACGCGTGTCGCGAGTACCTGCAAGGAGAGGCTTTGTTCGAAATTAGTGGCCATGTCATCCCCGATTTCTATCTGTTGAATGCTCGGATTTATCAATTTACTCAGTGGCAATTGGCAACCGTCAACATGATCATTCCTGCTGAACTTTTTTTTACTTGCCACAGCCGGCGTTTTTTTCCCGTGACCACCTTCATGCGTCCCTTGGAGTGCGATTACCTGCAAGAGCCAGATATTGGTCACGATGTGGCTGGGCATGTTGCCACCTTCACGATTCCCGCCGTTGCCAACGTGATGAAAAATCATGGGCTGGCGCGGGATATGATTTACGCTGAGCTGGACCAGCAACTTCTTGCCGCCGCAGGCGACCCATTGCGGATCAATCAAGCCCAGCAACGCGCCGAAAAATTGCTGACCTACGCCGGACGAATCTATTGGTTTATGGTCGAGTTCGGCTTGGTAATGCAAGATGGACAAATTCGTTGTTTCGGTGCTGGCATCCTTTCCTCGCCGGGCGAAACAATTTTCAGTATCACCAGCCCCCAATCAAACCGAATACTGATTGACCCCTCGAACGATGCCGACTTGTTGCGGATGGCGAATACTGATTATCTGATTAGCGAATACCAAAAGACTTATTTTATCTCGAAAAGTTTCTCCCTGTTAGATACAATCACCCCGCAGCGAATTCTAAACGCTGCGTCGATCGCCTTGGAGTTGCCTGATTTTACCTGGCGCGAGGTACTTCCCGGCGATCAAGTAGTCAATCTGGGGACGTCGGCAACATCCACCAATGAAAAATACTACCAGTTGATGGCCAATTCACCGCTCGATTCCTGCCTGGAGCGAACCGCCATCAATAACCTAATTCGGCATGCCGATGGTTTCGATCCTGCGCATCATAGGTACTTAAAAGCGAGCCCACCCGATGTACCTCAAGCTGCCATCGATTGGTTTAAGGTCAACCGACAACATTTGCTCGAACGGTACCAAGTATTGACAACAGAAAATGACTCTAACAAGGAAGGATAGGCAAGGATGTCTAAAAAAATTACCCAGTTTACTGATTCAGAAATCGATCCGACGATCATGCAAGACTGTCGTATCGCAATCATTGGCTATGGCAGCCAGGGAAGAGGGCAAGCGCTGAACCTCCGCGACAGTGGTTGCAATGTGATGCTGGGATTGCGACAAGGGGGCCCCAGTTGGTTAAAAGCGGAATCCGAAGGGTGGCATCCACTGACAATTGAAGCGGCCACGAAAGCAGCTGACGTAGTCGCTTTATTGACGTCTGACTTGTCCCAGCCCACAATTTATCGCGAATCGGTCGCCGACCATTTGAGGCCGGGAGCTTCGCTGTTGTTCGCTCATGGTTTTAATATCCATCATAAAAAAATCTGCGTTCCGGCTGAGAACAATGTGATCCTGGTCTCTCCCAAAGGGTCAGGGTTGATGGTGCGATCAATGTATGAACAAGGGAGCGGAATTCCGGCGCTGGTCGCAATCCATCAAGATGCGACAGGAAATGCGCTGTCGCTGGCGCTGGGATACGCTTGGGGAATCGGATCGGCGCGAGCGGCAATCCTGCAGACATCGTTTGCTGAAGAGACGATTGCTGATCTGTTCAGCGAACAAACAATATTGTGTGGTGGATTGATCGAATTAATCAAGCAAGGCTTTGAGACCCTGGTCGAAGCGGGATACCAACCTGAGGTTGCCTACATCGAGTGCCTTCATGAAGTTAAGCTGATTGCCGATATGCTGTATGACGGTGGACTGGCTCAAATGCATCATTATGTCAGCGAAACGGCTGCATTTGGCGGTTTAGTGAACGGGCCCCGAGTCATCGGTGAACCGACTCGCGCGGCAATGCGGACAATTTTGAAGGAAATCGAGAACGGGCTTTTTGCCGAACAATTGCACGCGGAAGTCGAACACGAACGTCGATTTTTTCAGCAAAAAGTCGCCCAAGAACTCGATCACCCCATTGAAAAAACAGGTCACAACGTGCGGCAGTTGTTCTCCTGGAACCGAACTAACACCCCCCCAATCAAATAAGCACCGGTGCAAAAATCTGTTGTTATTATGAACGGATGCAGATTTTATTTTCGGCGATTGTTCGCGAGTGCTTAATCTTTCTTATGATGCGGATCATCGTCCATCAAGCGATCTTCGGTTTTTCGATTTAGAATCAATCCAGTTGGTAGTGCCAATTTGATTCCATTCAGAATAACGACTGAAACGATCCCGATTCCAATCGCAATCAAGAGCCCTAGGCAGCCAATGAAAAAAGGCACATCTCCCAGCGAGTCGGAGATAAAAAGGAGATAGTACAACGAAAGCACGATCGCACCACCAGAAGATGCTGCCATCATTAAGCCGCGGGATTGACGCTGATTTAACTCGCTTTGCAAAATCGCCGTACGTGTCGTACTGTTGGCTAAATCTCGCATCGCATTCAATGAAATCGGTTTTTCTGATTTGTTTCTCGGTATTACTTGTTCCGCGGTCAATTCTTCATTGGGTTCATCTTCCAATCGATTGACTTGATTTTTTTGCTCCGAAACGTTCTGCCCGCCGGCATTTTCCTTTTTCATGCCCAATGCGGTTGAGGTGCTCGCATTGACCGGTTGCCCCGATGTGGGAGATGTGGGAGATGTGGGAGATGCGGGGGATGCGGAATGATCATCGGATGATTGGGAAACGCTCATTCGCGCCAAGAGTCGATTCATATACTCCTCGACGGATTCTGGCTCCAATTCTGTATCGGGTTCTCGCAATGTATTGATTCCCGCATTCCAATGGCTCGAACCGCTTCCGTGTACATTAATTTCGGTTGAGTCGGAATCGACGGCCGCACTGGGGTCGTGGTTTACGCTGTTCCCCGCAGGCATTCCACGATTCTCAGAAATTGCGGAAGTCTCGAGGATTTCGGAACCCCAAGGTGTCTGAGGCGCCTCGATTTTCATCGAGACTGAATCTTCAGTGCACTCGTTTAGTGACTGCTGGAACGGAAATGATTGGCTGGAGCTTTGGTTTGAAATGTCTTCAGCCTTGACGAGTGGTCCCTCTGGAAAATGGGGGATAGCCGAATCAGTAGGCGGTGCAGACGAATCGTTGGCCAAATCGTTGGCCAAATCGTTGGCCGCATCGGTGGCCGAATTGGTGGCCGAATTGGGTTCGACTTCTAATTTTGATGAATCGGAATCCTCGGACCAATCGATTTCTGACCGTAGACGGGCCAAGATTGCGGCGAGGTCTTCGTCAGCAGGATCTCCCGTTTGCAAATTTGGCTGATCGGAATTGGCCAAGTTAGAATCTATAAGATTCTGCTTCGGCACTTCGAACTGACTCGATTCGTTCTTCAACGCGGTAGGATCGAAATCGTGATCGGGCTGTTCTGAGTTTGTTTTTTCTTCATTGAATTCGCTGAGCAGCCCCTGAAGCATAGCTGAAATTTGCAATTGATCATCGTCGCTGACGTCATCTGCTGCTTGATTTGCGACTTTATCCAAGTCTTCGTCACTATTTCCGACATTGTCCACCGATTGATCATCGAGTAGCACGGATGGGCTGTCATGTTCGTCGAAGCTATCGACCTGCATTTCGGTTGGTTCCGATTCCGGTAGGTCAGTTTCGCCGACACCGAAACTGGCTGCTGAGAATGAGTTTGGGTTGAATTGACGAGGCAAGGTGGAATCCAAGCTGATAGAATCAGTTTCCAGTGACTCGAGGAGATCAGCCGTAGATTCGCTCGGAAGTCCTGCTGGAACTGACTGAGCCGATTCGCGAAAAAAATCGTCAACCTCGAACGTGCTCTCTGCTGGGGTACTGGTTTCTGAATTGATCGATGTCGATACTCGCTTGATGTCGGACGAAATGATTGACTCTGGCAACGAAGCATTATTACACACGGCGTCAATTAACCCCAACACCTGATCGGAGAGTCGGTCGAGCCGCTCGGATAACGTTTCCAGGCGTCTCTCCAGATTTCTATCGGCAGGCGGAACTCCTTGAGAAACCAAACTGGCGCATTCGATTGGGGCGCAAATCGAAACGGCATCCCGGGGGCCCGGGGATGAAATGGAACCAAGTTGAGAAACTTCCAATGTGACCGAGTTCGAAAACTGAATTTGGTCTCCTTGTTTCAACCAATGGGTGGTTTTGGGCTTACCATTGATTAGAGTCTGTTCATCCAAATTTCGAATCGCCACGCCGTCAATACTACGATAAATGGCGCAAAGCGGTTGATCGTTGGCACCATCTCGGTCACCTAGGGCAAGTAAGCATTGTTCCGTTTGTATCGATAGGAATTGGCCATGCCGCTGGCCGCCAATGAAAGTAAAAACAAGATCGAATGGTTGAGTTAATGTCGAAACACTCATTGTTGCTACCGAAGTTCCTACGAGGGATACATGTTTTGAGACTTACGTCGCTGATGACACGTTTCAAAACGAATTGAATCTGAAGTTAGCCTGTTGACAGCACCCCTGTTGGTATCGGCCGAAAACGGTTGTTGGGCAAGCGATCCCACCCGTTTTCGGGATATTCAGGATGCCAGCCGGAAACAGGTTGCAAAAATGCAACACATATTTTTTTCGATAAATCTTGGCCAGAACGAAAAATGAGCGCAGTGCATACTAGATGCATACTATAGTTGGAAGATCCTTGGCTCGACAAACATGGTTTCATCAACTCTAGGTATTCATCATGCCACGTAAGCTTGTAATTGAAAAAATCAAAGAATTATTAATCGCTCAACGGGACGCTATTGCATCGGCACTCGAGGGGGACGATAACCTCCTGAGAGGGTTGACCGGTACATCCGGCGGCGATATTGCTGACATGGCTTGTGAGTCAACCAATGGAGAAATTAGCTCCCAATTACTGGAAGTATCTCACGATCAGTTGAAACAGATTGATCAAGCGATGCAAAAAATGAAAGATGGCAGCTATGGAAAATGTGGCGGTTGTAACTGTAAAATCCCAGCAGCACGACTCGAAGCGTTACCCTACGCTATTTTCTGTATCAAATGCCAACTGGCATACGAGGAATCGGGAACTGAGAATCGTCACACCACGGACTGGTCGATCTTGTTAGAATCCGTCGATCCTCCGGCCCATTTGCACTTCAGGGTTAACTGATCGTTACAACCTGCCTCCGAAACTTTGAAAAAACAACTTTAGCTTAAAATTTGCTCAAGTACTCCTCGCTCCAATCGTACAATAATCGCCAAACCACTATTTGCCCCACAACCAATGATTAATTTCATTTCCACCGCAACATTTTCCCGTGATCAACAAAAAATGGATTTGCCGAATTTCCAGCGATCGCTGAAACGAATTTCAACGGCGGCCAATTATGCCGTAATTGACTCGCCGCGTGTCAAGCCAGGGATTGCTTGTTCTACTCGGTCATTGTCACAATGGTTGCTGGTGGCCATCTGTGTTAGCGGAATCTGGGGACATGCCGGTCTCTTAAGCACCCATGGGCAAACCCTCACGCCCAATGCCCGCACGACCACTTACCATAGCAACCTGCAACCGATTGAAATTGTTCGCAATTCGGAAACGATAGGCGGAACGGTAAATTCCCACGCGGCCCGCGAAGCGCTGTACGATTCATTGGCTGTTGAAGCGGAAGCACTTCAGCAACAAAATCAACTGTATAAGAAACTATACAAGCTGGTCAGTCCCAGCGTCGCTCATATCGAAGCCAAAAAGAAAGTTAACGAGCCGATCACCAGCAACGCCAGAACCAATCGGTCGCAGTCTTACATCGAAGAAGCCGGCTCCGGAGTCGTAATCCAACGCAACGGTCGTTTTTACATTATTACAAACTTTCACGTCATTGAAAAAACCGACTTGAATGATATTAAAATCGAATGCGGCGGTCGATACTATAAACCCAGTCGACTTTATCACGATCGCGAAACCGATCTGTCAGTGATGGCCGTTGATACCGATGGTTTGGCAGCCGCTCGCCTGGGAGATAGCAGCCAAGTTGAGATTGGAGATTTCGTGATTGCCGTAGGAAGTCCTTTTGGATTAAGCCAATCGGTAAGTTACGGAATCATTAGTGCCTTGGAGCGACACGATTTGGATCTAGGACCCCA
>JBGTHU010000366.1:0-3325 GCA_041745975.1 Mariniblastus sp. | reverse complement strand
GGTCATCGATCGGGGCCTCAATGTCCGAAAAAGTATCCTCCAAATCCATGTCGTCATCATCAAGATCATCGTCTAAAGTCATTATTAATCCTTGGTAACTGAAAAAATTGGAGAACTGTCGGCGGCCCGATTCCCCGGTGGGCATTAAGTGATTGACAGAAAAAATTGACCATCAAGAAAACCGCTTCCATTCACTACAGGCGTATTTTATCCAAATGCTCAAAAATATCTAGTTCGCTGCCTAAAACAATCCGCAATCAACCGAAATTGCAACCGTTGACGGATTGATCAGCGGTTTGGCGTTGGGTTTTTTAATCTGCTCTAACTATCGACAACTTTTCCACGATGTGAAGGCGGAATGAGTCGCCCTAAGGGTGCTATCGAAAAAAAAATTGAGAATGCAGTTACTCAATTTTCCGGCGGTTATGGCAGCGATAGACGCTCAAAAAACCAGTTTTGATTTAAGATGAATCGATTTTTGCGCTGGCGACAGGGGCGTTCCAAGTTTAGTCCTAAGTTTTTCGACTGGATCGGCCTGGTTGCGACTTTTCAAGTGCCAGTTAAATGTTAATCTGACACCCTACAAGGCTTAACCCATTAAGGATTCGAATTCATGAACGAGATCAATACAGTTATTACAATAAGCGATGAAACGAGTGAAAACTCACAAGTTTATATCGGAAAATGGAATCAATTAATTTCTACCACCAATTGGGAAAAAGGAGAAATTATCTGTCAATGGCGGGCAACCTTAGAAAGCCAAAATGCCGATTCAAATGAATCCTCTGATGAGGCTTGGAGTCAAATGGTCGGTGGCGTCAGTGCTCAACATGTGGGTCGATTGCGACGAACGTGGGAACGGTTTGGCCACGTTTTCAATGAATATCAAGGGATCTATTGGAGCCATTTTTATGCGGCCCTTGATTGGGACGATGCAGAAATGTGGCTGGAAGGTGCAATTCAAAACAAATGGTCCGTCTCGCGGATGCGGAAGAATCGTTGGGAGGTTTTAGGCAAAATCCCAGACCAGGAACCTCAAGACGGTGATATCATTACCGGCGAAATGAGTGAAGAATCACAATCCCTCGATTTATCAGAGCGTAAACGGTTTAACGATCGGGATCTAATCGAAGGGCCGGTTCACGAAGGCCCTGACTTCGGTGACGACGATGCGCCGGGAAAGGATGGGCAAGGACGTGTCGATGTTGATTTGGCCAACGAAGTTTCGGTGACCGAGAACGGGGCAGAGGGAAATAAAAAACCAAAAGTTCGCCCGTTTGAATCGTTTGGAGATCTTCCCGATGACATTCAAGAAGCTGCCAACCTGTTCAAGATCGCCATCATTCGACATCGCACCGACGAATGGGATGAAATCTCTAAGGATGATTTGACGGGGCTGTTGGATGCCTTGAAACAACTCGTCGACGCCTAGAGTGAATTAAAATCATCGAAATTAAACACGATGCCTTGTTGAGGGAATAGTGCGTACAAGGTGCTTCCCAAATACAATCCCACAGCGTCGGAAAACCGTTGGATTGGTTTGGGCGGAATCAGCACGATGTCCGAATCTCGCAACCAGATTTCATCCGACGGCTGTGGCCGCTTGCCAAACATGGCTCCAGACAGGTCGAGTTTGGTAGCCGTTAGTCTCCATTGGTGGTCTCGGCGGAAGACGATGATCTGTCTGACATTGCCACCGACGCGATTAAATCCGCCGGCCAGGGCGATCGCTTGCATCGTGGAAGTGGCTCCGGTCATTTCAAAGCGACCTGGCTGGGCAACTTCCCCCATGACGTAAATGAATCGTGGCGCACGTTGCACCAAAATCGGCGTGACCTCGATTCCCTGGATTCGTTGATTGAGTCGCACATTCACCTCGCGACCCAATTCATCCAGCGACAATCCCAATGCGGGAACGGTGCCGATGAAAGGCAATTGGATCGTTCCGTCAGGAGAAACCGTTGCCTGCCGGGCTCGTCCTCCTTGGCCAAAGCGGGAATCGACTGCGTCCAACACGTCTTGGACAGGTGTTTGCATCTGCGTGACCTGTACGACAATGGAAGGGTCTCTGACGAATTTCAGATACCGCTCATTTAGTTCTTTTTCCAAATCCTGCACCGTCTTACCGGCCGCGCGAACCTCGCCGATCAACACCAGCGAAACGGTTCCGTCGGGCATGATCGGCAAACCGTTTAGGTTCACTCCCAAAAAAGAGGGCTGGTTCAAGCTGGAGTCGACGGGAGAGATGATCTGAATCGTGTCGCCTACATTCAATCGGTATCGCTGCGTGGTTTTCACTCGGGTTTGAATGAAGTTAAGTTCAACTAAGTCATCGACCCGCAACCGATATTCATCGACAAACGGTGTACGGTAGGGCCCAATAAATTCTCCGTAGCCATACTGCTCCCAAGGGATTAAGCCGCCATCTCTCCATCGGGCCTCGCGTCGATCAGGAGCCGAGTGCTGATCAATACCCCGCATGAATTTTGATGGGAGCATATCTTGAGGAGTTCCCCAGTCAACTTCAAAATGGTTGCCTGCCCCGATGTGACCAACGGTTTCAGGCTGGCCCCAGGGTTCATCGGTGGACATTGAAGTTTGCCATTGGACAAGTTGAATATTACTGATCGATGAATCATCGCCCAGACCGATTTGTACTTCGCGACCATCGGATTCGGACAATCTCCTGCTGTTTGATCGGATACGATCATCCCATAATCTCTGGCTGATTCGTCGCGGCGCATCCTCGTGAGGTGTTGGGACGTGCTGATATTCAGATCCGGTATTAGGCACTGATTGGGCGTTTCCCAAGACAACTACCCAAGCCACAGCGATGACCAGCGAAATGCCTGTACCCCAACTTATTCCTCGTAAAAAAGAAATGAATGGCTGTTTGAGTTTCATGGTGAATCGCTACTAAGTAAACTGGGTCGTACGTTGGGTCGACGGGAATGGCGTTGGCAGATAAGGTGATTTTATTTTAAATTAGTAAAGTGTCTTTAGACGATTGCCCCAGCCGAATTTGCCAGGTGTGGAATGGTCTTTGTCGGCGGGTAAATCCGGCCCCTGGTTTCCGGCAACCTCACCAACCGCATGGTCAGAAAACGGTGGTTGGGGGGTGCTGGCCTTAAATTGAGGTGTATCCATCCACTGAATCGTGCCGCCAGAAATCTGTTGCAACGCCTGTTGGTACTCCCCCATTGCTAACTGAGCCAAATGCGGCTCATCGAGTCTTTGATGTACCTTGGCCAAATTTTCCCAGGCTTTGGCTGTACTTCGAACTCTCAGGCTATGCTTCAACCATTTTTTCGATTCATGCAATTCA
>JBGTHU010000365.1:0-2152 GCA_041745975.1 Mariniblastus sp. | reverse complement strand
CCCCCAAGTCGCCCCACCATCGCTGCTGCGACGAATTTGCCCCTTGTTCCAACAAGCGATCACCGTCCCATCCATCGCCACAATCACGTTGGGAAAGCGGTCGCTGGAGAACAATTGCTGGGTCTGAAAAGCTGCTGGCTGAAGGAAAACCTGAACATCCCCTTCGCGGTCAGACGCCGGCTTGTAGAGGTTGTTGTTGGCGTGCCAGCCGAAACCGGTTGTGAAATCAAACTCTCTTGAATTGCCCGGTTTAACGGCTGTTTCTTGCCCAATCAGCGAATCGCAAAACCCTAAACTGAAAAGACTAATCATCCCGCACAATGCCCCATTCCATCCCTTTCCATCCAACAGCATCGCGATTCGACGGAAACCAATCAAACGATCTAGATGCCCAAGACAGAATGGATGGAAGCGAGTTAGGATTTGATCTGGCATAGCAATTTAGCCTCTTGTTATGGTTCAAACTGTCCAGGGAATTGACAATGAAAGTGACGGTTTTCCTGATCGCACGATTCATTCGTTTGATTGGGATCTATCAAAAAGCTCGCGTTAGTCAAAGGAAATCCCTGTTTTTTTACTGATATCTCTCAACTCTTCAATTACAGGCATGATTAAGGGGATACCCGATTGGCGTCTTTCTTGTTCCGATTCACGCTCCGGATCACCGGGGATAACCACGCCGGGCGATCCAGGTTGGGGCTTGGTATTACGAAAAGTGCGAACCCAATCATCGATTTGTTGTTTGAATTCATCCACATCGATGAAGGCTTCAATCTGCATCGCTCCGAAGAAATGTCCAATCCCTTTACCGACACTGCGCGGCGGAATTTCTTGTCGCAAGGCAAACGGAGGAGCGAACGGTCCCCAATTGGCTCCCGACAAGACACAGCACAAAATATCAACCATCGTCGCCAAGCAGTATCCCTTATGTCCACCCATTTCGCGAGTGCTGCCAAGGGGGAGCAAGGCACCTCCATCGATCATCGATTGAGGTTCGAGTGTCGGATTGCCTTGTGCATCGATAATCCAGCCATTGGGGGTCTGTCTTTGATTCCGCTTGGCCATTTCGACCTTTCCGTAAGCGCAAGCACTCGTTGCCAAATCGATGACAATTGGTGGCTCATGTTTTCCTGGAAAGGCGATGGCAATCGGATTGGTGCCCAGCATTCGCTCGCCCCCCCAAAGTGGAGCGACCAATTTCGTACTGTTGGTCATCGACCATCCGATTAGATCATGTTTCAAAGCTTCCAAAACATAGTAGCCGGCGATACCATAATGATTGGTATTACAAACGCTGACCCATCCCGTACCGACTTGAGTTGCTTTTTCCATGGCGATCCGATTCGCTTGCGGTCCCACGACCAATCCCAAGCCATTGTCGCCGTCCACGGTTGCCGTGCTGGGACTTTGTCTGACGATCTTAATTTTTGGACGAGGATTAATGCGGCCCAAGGTAAGCATGTCGAAATAAGTATGCAGACGAGCCACACCATGAGATTCAATCCCCCTTAAGTCGCTGGCTGCCAAAACTTCGGCTGCTTGGATTGCGTCTTCGGAAGGAACACCAAAATGTTCAAACGTTTTTTGACAGAACGTCTGCAAGTGTTCAATCGGATAGGTTATGGTTTTGATCTCAATCATGTTCAATTCTTTTCCTTGGGTTCAAAGCTACTCGTAAACGATTTTATTTTTTGTGTCGATTTTCGTTTGGGAAGGGAAGTTGAGGCTTCTGCCGACACAACAACGACTCATTGTGTGACATTGGCAAAAGCAATGTCTGGGCAGTAGCCTCGATCTTTCGACAAATTTTGCCGAATTGGTCAACCAACCAATGTCCGTGAAAGTTTAGCTCTTTTTACCTGAATCTTGGCCAGAAAAAACCCGTCCATGATGCCGTTTGGTAAAACTCGCAACGCGTGGCGGACTTGAGGATGATACGCAATTCCATCAAACGATTCAATTCCTGCCATCACATTCTCAAACGGAACATCGACAGGCAGGACATCAATTAGGCCGTCGAATTTCTTTAAGACTTTGGTAAGCACCGCCTCGTTTTCCTCGGGGGCGAAACTGCAAGTACAATACAAGATCGTGCCACCGGGCTTGGTCGCTCGAATGGCAGATTTCAGCAAGCCAATCTGTTTTCGCGCTG
>JBGTHU010000364.1:0-3902 GCA_041745975.1 Mariniblastus sp. | reverse complement strand
CTTAAGGTGAACCCCACGCAGTTCCCACCTGCCTCGCTCCAAGGGAGTGATTTGATACTTCAGACGCAACCGCGACCGAGGAGCGATTCGCAAGGCAAACTCTGCCGGATCCACTTGAAATGTATCGGGAAAATCATCTTGGACTTGCAAACGAAAACCCCAACGGGAGGGGTTAATCAGCTCGATTTCTCCCTGAGCCTTTTTTCCCAATGAAACCACATGATTAATTTGTCGTTGTGCTTGCCATGGTTTCTCCACCCATCGAAAACAGAACCAATCACCAAACAACAGCAGAATCACCAGTAAATCAATCACCACCAAGCTGCTGATAATGATTGGATTTACGACCAGCGATACCGACCGAGCAAGTTCTTTCGATACCGCATACAGCGCGGCGGGGACCAGCAACAACATCAGTGAAACTAAAAACGGAATGCCAACGATCCACAACAGGCGATATGTCGGATACGTTTTGCCAAACCTGGCCATCAAAAACAAGGGAGCTGCCACCATTAACAGCATCAAGAAAGGACGGTTGATTAAAGGGTCCAGTAGTGATTCGAAGAACTCAGACAATGGAAAATTCAGCAGTCGAAATTGATTTTTTGGAGAAACAATAAAGTAAAAACTTCAACGGGAGTTATCCCGGATGTTGAAATCACGATTGACGCAACCGGGGAACTTCGACAGATCGCATTAAATCAACCAACAAGCGGTCTGCCGTCAACCCCTCCACTTCCGCTTCGGCCGTCAATACCACTCGATGCCTCAGCACCGGCAGCACGATCTCTACCACATCGTCAGGAACCGCAAATTCCCGCCCGCGAAAGGCGGCTAAGGTGCGTGCGCCCTGCATCAGAGCAATCCCCGCTCGCGGCGACGCACCCATATAAAACTGCGGCCAATGGCGAGTCAACCGCACGATCTTGTTGATGTAGTCCACCAACATCGGATCGATACGGACCGATGCGGCCTGCCGGGTGATGTCCAGAATCTCCGCTGGATTGGTGACTTGTTGAATTTCGTCATCCAGCGTCAATGCCACATCCGTTTGTCCACCATGCATCATCAAAATAGCCGCCTCTTGTTCCGACGAAGGGTACTCCACCTTCAGTTTGAACATGAATCGATCGAGTTGAGCCTCCGGTAGATTATACGTACCCTCCGATTCAATCGGATTTTGTGTAGCCATCACCAAGAATGGTAATGCCAAACGATGGGTTGTTCCGTCGATGGTGACCCGTTTCTCTTGCATAATTTCCAACAAAGAGGCATGCGTCTTCGCCGGTGATCGGTTGATTTCGTCAGCCAGCAACAACTGGGTAAACACAGGGCCCGGCTTGAAGACAAACTCTTGAGTTTTCATGTTGAAAATCGGGGCTCCGGTAATGTCGGATGGCATCAAGTCAGCCGTAAATTGAATTCGACCAAACTGGCACCCCAACACCTTCCCCAAGGTTCTCACGAAAAGTGTCTTTCCCAACCCCGGCACGCTTTCGATCAATACGTGGCCACCGGAAAACAACGCCACCAAGCTCCCCAACACTAAATCTTCTTGCCCCACAAATACTTTGCGGACTTCCGCAGCAATCCGCTCGAACAATTGCCGAGTCGGAGTTTGTTTCCCTTGTTCGGTCGATGTCGCCGTAGCTGACGGATTGGATTCCTGATCTATCATGCTGTTTCCATCTCCTCCATTGTCGCTGCCTCGCTGGTCATCGGCCGTTGGACCGTCCTGGTCCAAAACCGTTGCTAAAACCGTTGCCGGAGCAAGAGGATAGGCAGCAGAAGGTTCGCCGGTTTGCGGGTAGAGCTGTTTTTGATTGGCTGGGCTCTCTCCCGGAACCGTTACCACATTCAGACATTGAGGGCATTTCACCTTCCTGCCTGCTAATTGCTGTCCGACTTTCAATCGCGATTTGCAATGGATACAATCGAATTCGATTAGAATATTTGCTGGCGAGGAATCGGCAGAGCCAGGATTCGAGTTGTTCATCAAAAATCAGTATCGGTTGGTTAGGGGGAAAATAATGTGGGGATCACAATCCTGCGGACTTCCACTGGTTGTTCCGCTGCAGTTGCTGCCGCATCACTCGTTTAATCAAAAACGACTTGTTTAATCAAAAACGTTAAAATTGAAACCTAAAGCTTAAGACACCATCGCGATGCTGACAAGCGACGATTGATAATCGTTTGCCTTAAAAACGCGCCTTTCGTCGCCGGTGTTGGGTCCGCCACAGAGTCCAATCTGGCTTACTATTCTCAGGTATCTGGCGGACACCAAACGTGTTGTCGTGACTGGGTTAAAATTTAGCAATTGAGTAAAAAGTGGGGTTTGAGCATTAAAGGCGTCCTTTTTTTATTATTTGCAATTGGAATCAAGACTTTTCCGGCGTACCATAGGGATTACCTCGGTACCATTGTAACGTATTACTGTCGCCCACCCTCTCACCTGAAGTGGCGGTATTCGTCCTCCCTTTGTGGCGAGCACAATAAATAGGAACTCAATCAAGGAGAAATTCGGATGTCTGATGGATACTTGAAAAGAAAATTGCAAATCGTTTTCGGCAAGCCAAGCCGTTGTCTGGCAGTCATGATGCTGATTGGCTGGCTGTTGGTGTTCGATCTGCAGGCCAGTTCCCAGTCATTGCAGTCGATTGGATTGCCATCCGTTGTGCCATCTCCAATCACGAATTGGCCCGCACGGATAATGCGGACCAACCCAAGTTGGAAAACAGCCATTTTCCAAGCCCAGCAACAATCGGGCCAGCAATCGGGCCAGCAAGCCGGGCTGCAGGAAAGGCAGCAGGCAGGTAATCCGTTCGATGGCGAAGCCGCTTTCAAATATTTGGAACGGATATGTGCAATTGGTCGGCGAGTCAGTACGTCCCAAGGTATGGAGCAGCAAATTGAATTTTTGACGGATCACTTTACTCAACTGAATGGTCAAGTTGAACAACAACGATTTAAGGCCCGCGATCCGAGTACTGGTAAAATGGTCGAATTAACCAACTTGATCGTCCGTTGGAATCCAGATCGCAACGACCGATTACTACTCTGCTGCCATTACGACACTCGACCTTTCCCTGACAGCGATCCCATCAACCCGCAGGGGTTGTTTATTGGCGCAAATGATGGAGCCAGCGGGGTAGCGGCACTGTGTGAATTGGGAAAACACATTGAAGGATTGGGCGACCGCTATGGTATCGACTTTGTCTTTTTTGATGGCGAAGAGTTCGTCTTTGTCTATGGACGTGATCCGATGTTTTTGGGCTCAACCTATTTTGCTCAGCAGTACCGCAAGCGAAAAGGAAAATGGAAATATCTCTATGGGATTCTACTGGATATGGTCGGGGATGCCGATTTGCAAATCTATATGGAAGGCAACAGTCTTAAATACTGCCCTCGTTTGACTCGCAGCATTTGGACCGTGGCCCAGCAATTGGGAGTCAAGGAGTTTATTCCTGAACTAAGGCACACCATTCGGGACGACCACCTTCCTTTAAATGAAATCGGGCGAATTGAAACCTGCAATATCATCGATTTTGACTACCCCAACCCTCAGGTGGGAAACATCTATTGGCATACAGAAAAAGATATTCCTGAAAATTGTTCCGCCGATTCTTTGGAAAAAGTCGGTCGCGTTGTGTTAGAATGGTTGCGACAGTTCACACAACTGAACCGTATCAAGTAAAAAGTAAAATATGAACCGATGAATTTTGTTCCCGATTTTAATTTTGTTCCCGATTTTGTCTCCCAATTTAATTTTAGCAATCAACTCAACTCTCACTTGTTGGCAGTGACCGAAAAAATCCAACTTAGTGGTTTGTTTTTAGGAGTAATTACCATCGGATTCGGGCTGTTTTTGTTGAATGCTCATCGAGCGGTCTATGAACAGATTG
>JBGTHU010000363.1:0-1644 GCA_041745975.1 Mariniblastus sp. | reverse complement strand
TCAAGTCATTGGCAATGGTGTGGCCAAAGAATAATTTTTGTGCCGCGATGCTCCCTGAGGAATAAATTCGTATATCGATGCCCTTATCATACCAATAACGCAATGAATCGGGAACATCGTCGTAAACATGAGCCACCATATTGCCGGAGCGAAACCCTGTTTCCCAAATTTCACCTTGCAATCGCTTCAATCCGGTGGCTTTGACATCGTTGTCCATCAATTGATGAACCGCCGCAGCTACTGCTGATGGCTGTTCAGAAATTTTTTTTTGACCGAGCCATGCGTCGAAATTAGCCGAACCTAAATCTTGAGCCAGTTGATCAAGCGTTTGTCGCAACGCATCACTGTTCCAGTTTTGCTGGAGATAGTCCTCAAGCTGTGCTCGCACGTAGGGGAACATTGTCTGGAAAACAAAATCAATGGAAGAGGTAGTACCTTCAATGTCTAACAATAGGCCACGAAATCGATTCAGCTTCATGGTTTTCATTAGTTGTTGCTGTCCACCGATTTACTGACTTTCAAATCCAGAGGCTGTTCGATGGGCAGATAATCCGGCCCCATGCACAGCGGAGAGTACTCTTGGTGAACGGCGTTGTCCAAGTAATGTGGCGTCCAACCACTCATTTCTTCAAATAGTCGAATGCAGCGGATGGTTCGATTGCTACACAGGTTAAACCAGTGCCTTGTACCTTGGGGAACGCTGATCAAGTCTCCCGATTCAACGGTTACGCTGAAGACAGGGGAGCCGGGCAGATTGATATGAAATACGCCACTCCCCTCGACTGTAAATCGGACTTCGTCTTCATTGTGGGTGTGCTCTTTATCGAATTTTGCCAACATTTGATCAAGATTTGGAGTCGCGGGATTGACATTGATCACATCGGCGGTCACAAAACCGTAAGTGCTTTTCAGTCGTTCAATTTCCGGTTGATACGCATCAAGGATATCTTGGTCGGTGGCATCGACAGAAACCCGTCCCGCCACATCCCATTGCTCAAAAACCAAACCGCGCTCTTGAAAGAATTGCTTGACTTGCAGCGGATCGGAGATATCACGATCCTGATCGGGAATATGAACAACAGCCATTTTGTTTCACCTAATATAAATTAATCAAGTTTGGATTTTGTCTATTAAAACAAGATTCCGAAAAAAACAAGATTCCGAAAGGCAAGTGCTGGCAAACTGAGCATTACCAATTTTTGAAAATACCCGTTCACCGGCAAGAGGGAGGTTCGAAGCCCACGACAATTTGCGCCAATTTCATCAGGCTACGAATTCCCATAAAGGGTTACTTTTTCAGACGTTTATCACTATTGTAATTGTTTTTATCATGATCTGTACAGTAGTCTAAAAAATGACAATTCCGTCGAATGCTGATTGTCTGCAGGAGCCTGGATCTCCCTTACGGCCCCTAAACGGTCACAAAACCGTCCCAAATTTTTATCCGACGCCTACCTTAGATCAGAACATCTCGCCCAAACCATTTAGGTTAAAGATCGAGGATAACTCTTCCATTGCATCGGCGACTTCTTGGATTAGTTTGGGATCGCGAAGATCATTCGGCGTTAATTCCTCTCGATAGCGACGATTGATCCAGTCAACTAGTCGTTGATCCACCTCATCCGTCAGAAACATGGCCGAATG
>JBGTHU010000362.1:0-1913 GCA_041745975.1 Mariniblastus sp. | reverse complement strand
AACCAACCTTTGGTTCAGGTGGTGAAAAAGCAACCCATCGCCGTTGCAATCGATTGATTCTTATCACAAAAAAGTCAGGAAAACGAGAGAAACAAGCGTTGTTTCAAGCGAAATGACCTTCTCAGCCCACTGGCCATTGTCACTGGCATACCGTTTGCCAAATATCAAGTGACGGGTCGTATTACATCGGCCTGATTATTCGCTTCGTCCAGTGCGGCTGGCAGACGCTGAAGAAAGCTGAAGAAAGCTGAAGAGAGCGAACATAACTTAAAAAAATCCACAATTCCTCGGCCGACGTTACTCACCCATCGTCGCCGCACCTCATGGGAATGAAATGTTACGAAAATTAGATTTTCGATCAGTAATTCTGTTTAACCATGACCTGACACCAATGCTCTGTAAGCCCCTCATGTCGAATACTTTGGAATCTGGAATCTGGCTAATCTGCATCATCTGCCCAATTTGTTTAATTGAGCTGATCTCCGAAAATGGTGTGAGCCAATTCGATGCCCATAAGATCGACAATTCAAGTTCCATTTCGCATTGCCATCCAACGGTGTTCCTTCGACCGGGAACTGCTTACAGGGATCCAACTAAAACGTTACAACCGCCAAAAGAAATCAACTTCGTACTTGTCAACTATCAAGACAAAGATCCGCCTAGGAAGAAGCGTCAACAAGCGGCCTCTTCATCTCCTATCGACTCGCCGTATCGTTACACAAAAAATGGCTGGGAAAACTCAGCAGATTGGCATATTGAAACGAAATATACCGAACCAATCTCAATTTGGGTTTCGATCCACCCGGCAGTTTGGTCTGGCGGAATACTGATATCTGCTTTGATGATTTTGTTTGGGATGTCTCGGGATTCAGAATTCGCATAGCAACTGTCCCGAATCACTTCCCGGTTTTAGCGGTATGGCGCGAGCCGTCCAGTGTTATCGAAACCATCTGGCTTGCTCCCTTCCGCAACCATTGAATTATTTTAGCTCGATAATTCGTTGGGCAGTGATATGATTCAGATTCAAGCGTGTATGAAAACCACGTTGGCCGATGATTCCGATTCGCTTCCCGACATAACTACTGAGGCTACCTCCGGCAGCGGGAAGGACATGATGAGTAATTTTTCCATTTTCGTCTTGCAAAACAAACGTTGATTCTCGTTTTCCAGCCTCCCGCACCAACTGGTTTAAGCGACCGTGGGCATCGTACAACGTGTCCAAACTCAAGTCACGATTTTCATTGCTACCGCTGCTTTCGCTTCGATCGACGGTTCGTTGATTGTCCGTGGAAATATTTCTTTCCATGAAGAGTTCAGCGTTATTCGGGTTGGACAAATAGCGATCCCGAATTTCGCGGCAGTTTGCTATCTTTTCCAAAAACCGTTGTGCTTGAAGTTTCTCCATCGCATCCCCACTCGAATCCAAAATGTGTTGGGCCACCATTTGCAAATCGGTCAATCGCCACAAGTTGGGAGCTTTGATCATTTCTTGATTCAGCTTCAATTCCAACTCTGTCAGGCGAGGCGTAAGACGACCGGCGGTCGTGTTGCCGCCACCCAAGGCACCCGTCACTTGAGCCAATCCGAAAGTCGCATTTTGATCCGTCGAAGCCAATCGCTGCGGGGGATAGCCTGTAGAAAAATTATCTACCGAATTTCCGCCGCCGGTAGCTGCCGCGACCATTGAGTTCCATTTCGCGTCTTGCTGTTGAGCTTGATCGGAATTTAGTATTGGAGTTCTTGCCCTGCGCCATCCCAGCGAACCAGTGGAATTTGAACTTGTTTCAAATTCAGCAAGCGAACCCTGAGTTTGCCCTCTACCGACCTTTGAATCCGTTACCGAATTAAAATTTGATTCCATATTGGAGTTGACGGAGCCGCCTGAACCCTCGATATTGGCAAGAGGGGGGAGT
>JBGTHU010000361.1:0-2581 GCA_041745975.1 Mariniblastus sp. | reverse complement strand
AGCCCAATAAAGAAGAGCGGTCGCCGCTGCGAATATTGCGGAAAAAATTCGCAAAACTCGCAGCTTTTTACTTTGCAAAATTCGCTTTGGCTCCCGGATAAACGACTTCTCGCTTCAGACGGCTGAAATGTTACAAATTTATTTCGTTATCATTTTACACTAAGCTTTGGTAAAAAAGGGGCAGACCCCTTGGATGCCCGTTTATTTTTCCCATATGTACCGTCTCGCCGGAGAGGGGCTGGCCCCTTTTCGAGCTAACCCAAAAGAAATTCCCCATGTGTGGTAGATTCAGCCTTCAAACCCCCATCGATCAATTAGTCAAATTTTTTGATGGCTTGCCATTCCCTAACGATTATCATCCACAAAAGCAAATCGCTCCAACCCAACAAGTAATGTGTATCCGTGAAAATGATTCTAATCAACTGGAAGCCGTTTGGATGCAGTGGGGTCTAATTCCCAGCTGGGCCAAAGACGCAAAAATTGGGTCAAAAATGATCAATGCTCGCAGCGAAACCGTTGATTCCAAGCCCGCGTTTCGTGCGGCGTTTCGAAAGCGGCGTTGTCTAATTTTGGCTGATGCATTTTACGAATGGAAGAAACAAGATTCGGCGAAACAGGCCTACCCGAAACAGGCCTACCGCATCTATCCGACGGTTGGCGATTCACCGATCTTTTGTTTCGCCGGATTGTGGGAGAGTTGGTATCCGCCCGAAAACCATTCAGCTACCTCAGCCTCCACCTCCTCGGTTCAGCTTGAATTGTTTTGCGGTCAACCATTTGAAAGCCCCAATTCGACCGAGCCCAGTGATCGAATCGAGATGCATCCGGAAAAAACACGTTTAACAGAGACATGCACGATTTTAACCACCGCCGCCAACAACAAGATCTCTCATCTGCATGATCGAATGCCAGTGATCCTGAATGGGGATCAACATCGCATTTGGCTCGATCACCAAAATTCCAGCCTGTCGACACTGAGACCCCTGTACCAACCGGTTGCTGACAGCATGATTGACTTTCAACCGATCCAGTTATAGCCTTAGACGCGTTACTTTGTTTCAAAAGACAATTCAACCAAATTTTTTTTCGCAAAATGAATTTATCCCATACCAGCCAAATATTGACGGTCGAATTTGAAAACGGAATCGGCCGAATAAAAATTAACCGACCGGAAAAGCGGAATGCGTTGACGCGCGAATTGATCGAAACTCTACTCAAAGCCGTGCAAGGCCTGCAGCAACGTCCGGAATTGAGAGCGATTTTATTCACAGCGGCAGGAGACGTATTTTGCGCCGGGATGGATTTGGGTGAAATGCAAGCCAGGGCTACTGCGATGGATGGAAAATCCCAATGGCAGCGTGATTCGGAAATCTACAGCGAGCTGTTGAGCGAAATTTTCACTCTGCCGGTACCGACGATCGTCTGTTTGCAAGGCCCGGTGTTGGCCGGTGGCGTTGGTTTGGCCCTGGCCTGCGATTTAATTGTTGCCAGTGAAGCAGCGTTTTTCAGCCTTCCGGAACCGATGCGTGGGATTACCGCCGCGATTGTCACGCCATTATTGACCTATCGGATTGGGGCCGCTGTGGCCTCCGGGATATTGCTCAGTGGTGAACGGATTACGTCGCAGCGAGCGTTTCAGTTGGGACTCTGTCATGCGATCTCGCCCCCCGATCAGTTGACGCAACGTACCGAAGAACTGCTCAAGGCGATCCTTACGGGAGCCCCTGCAGCACTGGCGATGACAAAACGGCACTTACAACGATGCATTGGATCGCACGTCATGGAGCAACTGAAAGAATCGATTGGGATTTCAGCCGAGGCGCGAGAGACCGAGGATGCCCGCGAAGGTCTGGCGGCGTTTCTGGAAAAACGGAAACCGGATTGGTGTCGATAGAGGTTTCAGCTTCAATCCCACCACCATTGAGGGATTTCGAATGCCGGTACGGCGGCGATCGAGATCGAAGGCGATTGGCTATTTTCTGCCTGGCCACCAGTTTCCCCGGTCTTTACCACTTGAATTTCGTTTCCACGAAATTCGACACCGCCGCTTATCCCGACAATTCGATGAGAGAGAGTGGATTTGCCTTTTCGTAATCGAACGCTTTTCTCATTGATGATCGATTCAACCTGAACTGCAACACGGTCATGGGCCATCCGATAGGAAGGCATCGAATCGTTGCCAGGGGCAAAATAAGTTGATGTCCAATCACATCGCCGATCAAGCTCCTCTTGTCGAATCAAGTTCGCCGCCAAGGCCAACTGAAATATGTGATGTAAGTCATAATAGATTGGAAATTGGTCGGCGATAAGCTGAAAGTTTCGCGAGAAGTCTTTTGCGAACCCGGCAGCTGCAGCGGTAGAACGATTGGTATGGATTCGCTTCCCATCATCGGCAATCAATTCACTTTCGCTTAATACTTGGACCCAGATACCCCGCAAGTCAAACAATTCCCGCTTGTCGCAAGCCGAAATTTCACGAAGCTTGAGGGTGAACCACCATCTGGCCAGATCCGATTCGGGAACCGCGATTCCTTGGTTCAAATCGGACTCAATACGTTGAAGGTAGCTGGGGACTTCGCGA
>JBGTHU010000360.1:0-1540 GCA_041745975.1 Mariniblastus sp. | reverse complement strand
TGGGAACCTGGTGGAAGTATGAAATATTTCATTAAATATTTGCATCGACCAAAAAGTCCTCCCATAAAAACTAAACTACGAAAAAAGTTTTTCCTGGAAGTTGAACATATTGAGCCTTGGAGTTCCAACGCAGGGATTGAGTTTTCAGTTGAGCCTCCTCCTGGAGTCCGTTTTAGTAATACGATTACGGGTGAAACTCGATTGGAATCCGATTCCATTCGTGAACTCGAATTGGATTTGAAGGCGGGCGATCAACCGATTGCTGATGGTTTTCGAGGAAATGATGAAGTGGAACTTCAGTCAACTCCCGTAACGTTTCGGATTATCTACTGGGTCGTTCTAATTCTCGTTGGACTCTTGGTGGTAGTAATCTCAAAGAAAATGAGAAGGTCTCGAGGTGATTCATGAAACAGCGAATTGGTCTAATGATGGGGTTCGATTTTCAGCCCTGGTCGTTTTTTAGCGACGCTTCAATCGATATGCAACGGAGTCGTCAGTTTTTCTTCATGGTACTCTCGTTGGTGATTTTAATCGGTGTTCCGAGTACCGTTCTTGCTTTAAAAATAGGGCAGGCTGAATTACTTCAATTATCAGAGTCGAATTTATCAGGCGAAGCGATGCCCGCCGAAATCCCTCTTGCCACGTACGGGTTACTGCGACGGTTTTCTTCAGAGGCTAATCCCCAAGAGATAGCCAACCTGTTGAACGATAGTATGACGAGGGGGAAAGATGTGATCGCAGCAATCACAGAGGCTGCCGAGGCTTACGGAATTTCAGTCCAGAACATCAATTTGCCAAAACCTGAATTGATCCAAGTGCCTTCGCTACTAATCATTTCAGATTCCGGTAAACCCGGCCAGGATGGAGTCCCGTTGCTGGTTGAAGGTGTTGCTCCCAATCAATTGCAAATTTACGACTTTCGACGTAATAAAGGGCGTGGATATATTCATTTTGCAGACTTGCCCTTGTTTTGGAATGGCGATTCGATTGTCGCTCAAAACAACCTTAATTTGACCAATAGAAATCAACATTTTTTTTGGTTTTTAGTTGGCATCATTGGAATAGGATTAATTTTAGTGAGTGGCAAGTTGATTTGGCCGAAGCATAATTTATTTAAGCGTTCGATAGGTTTTTTATTCATTTGTTTGCTAGTCTCAGAAGTCGGATGCGACCGGACAAAACTTGACAATCCGAATGCCCCTTTATCAACAAATGAGCCAAAGTGGGCAGCAGATAAAACCATCGGAAATTATGACCCACCGCTTCGATCTGTCGAAGGTCCGATTGTGGATCTGGGAGTACTCGGGAAAGAAAGTTCGATTGAAGATTTTTTTGTCCCTATGAAGGTCGTTCATACAAAACCAATAAAAATCAATCGTATTTTGGGCGATTGTACCTGTCTTGAAATTGGAACTGAGATTGTGGGAAAAGAGTTTCGATCTGCTGAGACATTTGAAATCTCCGGGAAACTCTCGCTTGATGGAATCGTCGGAGAAGATTTGCTTATCTTGCAAATTTTTACTGAAGATGGTGAAGTGGG
>JBGTHU010000359.1:0-5730 GCA_041745975.1 Mariniblastus sp. | reverse complement strand
CGTTTGGAGCCCTTGATGAACGACTTAAGAACGTTTGCTGACAGCCTCGCCCGTGATCCCGGCGTTCTGGGGGCCCGTGGTGCGCTCGATCGCCGACCGGGAAAGACAGGATACAAAGGAACCGCCGGGCGGGATGACGGCATCGGGCCCCTTCGTTAAATTTTTGTCTTGGTATGTGAGTTTGTGTGGCGGAGGTCTGTACGGTCTGACCCCTTATTAAGATAACCTCTAGGCCATTGGCAACCCGAGGAAATCCTTGGCGTTTTGATAACAGATGTCGGCAACCATTTTTCCGACCAAGCCAAAATCATTGGGAATTTCACCAGCTTCCAACTCCCGCCCCAGCATATCGCACAGAATGCGACGGAAGTACTCGTGCCGAGGCATCGACATGAAACTGCGGGAGTCGGTCAACATCCCGATAAATCGTGATAACAGCCCCGTATTAGACAACGTATTGAGCTGCCACTGCATTCCTTCTTTTTGATCGAGGAACCACCACCCGGAACCGAATTGCATTTTGCCGGCGATGCGACCATCTTGGAAATTGCCCAGCATCGTGGCAACTAAGTAATTGTCACTCGGGTTCAAGTTGTAGACAATCGTCTTGGGGAGATTCCCTTCTTGATCTAGCCGATCTAAAAACCGTCCCAACGAAAAACCTTGGGGCGTATCGGCGATCGAATCGCAACCGATGTCTCGCCCCGCGGCACTGAACAGTCGCCGATTATTGTTGCGCCAGACCCCCGTGTGAAACTGGTTCGTCCATCCCTTTTCGGCGTCCAGCCTAGCCAAAAACAGTAACAACTCGGTGGAGAACTGTTCAAGTTCTATTGGTGACGCGGCTTGCCCCGACAATGCCTGACGAAAAATACGGTCTGCGGTTTGATCATCGCAAAAATTAGCGGGCACGTACTCGCAACCATGATCCGATAATCGACCACCCATTTCATGAAAAAAATCGTGCCGTTTTTTCAGGGCCGATTTCAAGTCATCTAATCCCCCGATGCTGGTGTCGGAGGCTTGCTCCAGGCGCTTGATCCAACTTAAATATTCGACCGGATCGTTAACTCGCAGGGCTTGATCGGGGCGAAAGGCGGGAAGAACCAGCGTCTGACAATCTCCCATTCGAGCGGCGTGCTGCAATTGACGATGGTAGCCTAAATCGTCGACCGGGTCGTCAGTCGTGCATAACGCTTTGACTTGGAATTGTTGTAAAATTCCCAGCGGGGTCAATTCGCGACGCTCGACCAATTGTCGATTCGCTTCATTCCAAATCGTTTCCGCCGAGTCGCTATCGAGTAACGTATCGCAGTTAAAAAAACGTTTTAGCTCAAGATGCGTCCAGTGGTAGATCGGATTTCGCAAAGTGCGAGGGACCGTCGCCGCAAACGCCGAAAATTTCTCATGGGGAGGGGCGTCTCCGGTACAATAGCGTTCATCAACCCCATTGGCCCGCATCGCTCGCCATTTGTAATGATCACCGTCGACCCACATATGATACAGATTTTGGAACGAACTATTCTCAGCCATCGCCTGCGGTGACAAATGGTTATGATAGTCGATGATCGGCTGAACTGCCGCGTAATCGTGATACAACCTCTCCGCTGCTTTGTTCGACAGTAAAAAGTTTTCGTGAATAAACATGGGATTATCAGATTGTTTGGGCGGAAAAACCACCATCGACTACCAGTTCCGTGCCGGTAATGAAGGAACCCGCATCGCTGGCCAACAACAAAGTCGCACCGACCAGCTCATCTGGCGTGCCAAAACGCCCCAGTGGTGTATGGCTAAGAATTTGAATGGTTCTTTCAGGGGTCAGTACTTTTCGATTTTGTTCAGCTGGAAAAAAGCCGGGTACTAATGTGTTAACCCGCACGCGATGAGGCGCCCACTCGCGGGCCAAATTTTTTGACAAATTATGCACGGCCGCTTTGGTTGCTGAATAAGTGAAGACGCGCGACAAAGGGCTCAGTCCGGACATCGATCCTAAATTGATGATCGATCCGCCACTGGGTTGCTTGATCATTTTTTTTCCGAATATTTGGCAAGATAACAAAATACTTTTTAAGTTGGTCGAGACGATTTTGTCAAATTCATCATCGCTGATTTCGAAAAAGGGAGTGGCACTGTTGACCCCTGCTCCGTTGATCAATACGTCGATCGAGGGGGATTGCTGACCAACCCGATCGACCAACTGCTGGACTTCGCTACGATCAGTCACATCACAGGTTAAGAACATGCAACTCCCTCCGGCGGCTTCAATCGCATCGATCCGAGCCTGGGCTTTCTCGGCCGAGCGACCGACCAACACCACCGTCGCTCCGAATTGAGCCAATCCCTCGGCCATCGCTCCACACAACTCGCCGGTTCCACCAATCACTACCGCGACGCGGCCCCGAAGTGAGAACAGAGATTCAATCGAATTCATGGTTGTTTATCGCCTGGCTTCCTAAACTTTCCGTCCTGCCAGATAAACCGGCAGGGGCGGAGTAATAATATTCGAAATCGTTCACGGGTATTTTTCGCCTTACCGAATCGGCGAATTTTGTAGGGAGATCGAGGCTGTTTTCCTACCTGTGAACGGTTGTTAATTTTCTTTCGTAAAAATTTAACTTTCGGCTCCTGGTTAAACGACTTCTCGATTCAGCCGGCTGAAATATTACAGGATTTTAAACACTCCGGGACGGAGCTTTTTCGATACTCATGAACAATCGTCGAAAATAAAATCTACAGTCAATCGTTATGCTCGTCAACTTATGCGGTGGTGTGCTCATAAAATGAATCGGTCTCTAATTACAACACAGTCACTTGCCACGACCCGCACCGCAGCCGAGTTCCCGGTTCAGCGAAGCGCTGGCGGACATATCCCAAACCGATCAGTGGGTAGGAAGGATTTTCTGAATTGAAGCATGCTTGGCCGCCTTCGGCTCCGCTGCTGCTGTCTGATTTTGCTGTTACTACCGACGTGATTCGACCGATTGTTTTTTCAGGCTCTGCAGGATCAATCAAAGGGTCATCTCGCAGCGGCCCCTCATCAGTTTCCACTGATAGATCGACCTCGATTCCCAATCGTACCAAAAATTGATTTACATGGCCCAAGGCATCAATCCGAGCGACGGTTTCTTGCCCCAAATAGCAGCCCTTGGTAAAACTGATCGCCTTGTCGTCTCGATTGAGTTCCTGTGGCAGGTTGCGATCATCGACGTCCTGTCCATACCAGGGCGTGCCGGACTCAATTCTCAATCGCTCCAGCTCAGCGGCTGAAAATTCGCTGAACCCGAACTGCTGCCACCGATTGGCCAAGGCGTCGATGGACCTCCGACTACCAAAGATCAAATATCCCCAACCGGCGATTTCCAACCGGGCCGCATTAATCTGGGCGGTCAACGCAACGACTTGATTTTGTTGAGGCAGATAAGATGGCGGTGAATCATCGGGAAGATCGACCAAAAACGATTTTTCCAGAATTGCCGAAAGGTTGCCACTGAGGTCACTACTTTTCGCGGAAGGCAAAAACAAGCCTTGCATCGTATCCGATTCATTGACCAATTGCACATCCTCTCGAATGATATATCGATCGAGATGTTCGATCAGGGTAGCGATTGCCTGGCTGCCGCCCCACAACAGCAAGCGATCAGGCAGGGCCAGCACCTGTCCAAACCAAAGCGTTTTTCCGCGACCATCCAGAATGAACGCTTCACAGCTGTTTCCATCAGCTAAAGCCTTGATATCAGCTGTGGAAAAATTATGTAAAAATGATTTGCGATCGGTGCCAGTGATCGCCAACCAGCCAGCTGGTGGCAGCCGAAAAAAACCGGTTCTTTGGACCGACGCACTTTGATCCGTAATATGATTATTCACGTGGTTGAATTTCCTGATTTTATTGTAACTATTCGGCAGTAGAAGTTGGGTGTAGGGAGTCGGAAAATAGGGAGCGATTTGCAAGTCTGGCTGGCATCAATTCGGTAGCCATCGGCCAATCCGGTGGCCGCAACAAGGTTTTTCATCTTATTGATCTTTTATTCCAGCTGACTGATAAAACAATTGACCATCGCCAATGATTTCATTTGAAAGGCCAGCTTGATCGCTCCAGAACAATGGCCCACCACGATGCTGGGGGAAGGACAGCGCCATGACAGCACAAAAATCGATGTCTCGATAATCTTTGACCAGCCCACAATGATAGATTTTTTTCGCTTCGCGAACCATTTGGCTCACGATTTGACGGGCTATTTGATCCCCACTCATCGCTTGCACCTTGGAGGATGCTTGGGGGACCTGATAGGAGGCCAGCATGGTTTCAACGATTGGATCTTCAACACCGCGAACTTGGTTGGGTTCATACCGATAAAAACCCAGTCCCGATTTGCGACCCAGCCTTCCTTTTTTTACCATCACCGGCACAATGGGGGACGCTGAAACACAATCCAGCCCGGCTCGATACAGGACGTGTCCCGCAAGAACGCAGGTATCGATTCCGATGGTATCAACGATTTCGAAAGGCCCGCCAAGGAACCCGAACTCTCGCAGTGCCAGATCAATTTGTTGAATCGTCAAGCCTTGCGTGAACATGCGCAAGGCCTCATTCAGCATGGCTGCCAACAAGCGATTGACGACAAATCCCGGACCATCTTTGACCGCCAGCGAGACCTTGCGAATTTTTCGCACGAATTGAACGGCTCGCGTAAGTTGGTTTGGTTCAACGTCTTCATGGCCAACGACCTCCACCAGAGACATAAGTTCTGGGTGACAGAAATGAATCCCGCAAAATCGCTCGGGGTGGGGCAGTGCCTGGGCCAAGCGCGTGATCGGGATTGCGGACGTATTGCTGGCCAATAGCGCCGTTGTCGCCAGCAGCGGCTGAACCGATCGCAACAATTCGAGTTTGGCTGACTCATTTTCTACGATGGTCTCGATGACCAAATCAGCCGCAGCCAACTGATCTAATGTAGTTACGGGAACCACTCTGTCACCGGTCGCGGATTTGGTTGAATTGCTCACTCGGTTGTTGACTTCCTCGGCGCACGCAGCGGCCCGTTGGTGATCGATATCATAGACAAAGATCCGCTCGTAGCCGCCGATGCAGCTGGCAGCGATTTGCTGGCCCATCAAACCGGCTCCCAGAATCGCCAAGGTTTTGATTTCCTCACTGGGTAAATTCAATTCGACCCAACCTGGATCTTTCTTATTCCTGTCGGTCAGAAAGAAGCAATTCAGCAAGCCGCGATTGGCGGGGCTGCCCCAAACCTGTGCCATCGCCAGGGATTCCGATTGCCATCCCATTTTTTGGGAGAGGGGAGCGGTTCGAGCCATATGTTCCAGCACCACCGTTGGTGCGTAGGGATAGATATCGGATTGTTCAACCAGTTTTTTTCCCAGGCGACTCACCGCGGCTGTCAGCGCCGCGGGCAGCGACAGGTTTGGCAGCTGGCTATCCGAAATTAAGGGATCAGAACCGATAAAATCCTGATCGAATGCCAGCGGTTCGCTCGGGTTAGCTGTACCGGCATCGGCCAGCAGCGGTTCATCTCGATTGATTCGCGATACAGGCCCCATCATCCGCTGCCGATCCTGAACGTAAGACTGTGAAATTCTGACTCGATCGATCAGATTCGCGGCCGCTTGGACAAGCTGCGATTCGTCCACAACTTGATCGACAAAGCCCAGTTCAGCCGCCGATTCCGCGTTGATATTTTGGCCGCGGATGATCAAGTCAGCGGCAGGTTC
>JBGTHU010000358.1:0-3622 GCA_041745975.1 Mariniblastus sp. | reverse complement strand
GTCTTTGAAGTGCCGCATGTACAATTGACATGTAGTGGTCAGTTCCTTTGGGCCGTGGGCCTCTCCATTGACCACCATCGAGCACATGCCACAAACACCTTCGCGACAGTCGTGGTCGAAGGCAACGGGCTCTTTTCCCTCCAGTGTCAATTTCTCATTGAGGTGATCCATCATTTCCAAAAACGACATTTCGGGCAGTACCCCATCCAGCGTATACGTTTCCATCGAGCCGCGATTGGTTCGATTGATTTGCCGCCATACATGCAACCGAATGGTCATCGAATTACTTTTAATCATCTTTTTATAACGTGAATAAATTACGTGGATTTAGTTGATAATTTACAAATGAGAGAAATGAGAGTCGACGATGTTCGCGAGCCTGTCGATTGTCGCTTCATCGATTCTATTTGTAGTTTCGTTGAGCCAGTGGAAATGCTTTGAATTCCAAGTTTTCCTTGTGCAACTTTGCTGAGTTACCTTCTCCCTGATACTCAAACACCGAAACATGGGCGAAGCGCTCATCGTCCCGTTTGGCCTCGCTATCTTCTGTTTGGTGTTCCTCTCTAAAGTGACAACCGCAAGATTCATCGCGTAATAAAGCGTCTTGGCACATTAGTTCACCAAATTCCAAGAAATCGGCCAAGCGACCGGCGTTTTCTAAACCCTGGTTCAAGTTGTCAGCCGAACCGGGAACATTGACGTCTTTATAAAACTCTTCTCGAAGGGCCGGGATCGATCGCAACCCTTCTTCCAATGACTTTTGACTGCGAGAGATCCCGCAATTGTCCCACATGATTTTGCCTAACTCCCGATGGAAATCCATTACCGTCCGTTTGCCATTGATCGACATTAATCGATGAATACCGTCGTTGACCTCTTTTTCGGTTTGCTTAAACGCTTGATCGTCAGGTTTTAGTCGGCCTGCCGTTCCGTGCTTGGCCAAGTAATCACCGATCGTTACGGGAATTACGAAATAACCATCGGCCAAGCACTGCATCAACGAACTGGCTCCCAATCGATTGGCACCATGATCGGCAAAATTGGCTTCGCCGATAGCGTATAATCCAGGGATATTGGTCATCAGGTTATAGTCTACCCATAGTCCCCCCATGGTGTAGTGGACCGCCGGATAGATCCTCATGGGGGTCTTCATCGGGTCTTCGTCGGTAATCCTTTCGTACATCTCGAACAGATTGGCGTACTTGCCCATGACGACTGATTCGCCTTGGGCCCGGATCGCATCTCGAAAATCGAGGAAAACTCCGTACCCAGTTGGCCCGACCCCAAGTCCTTGATCGCAGACATCTTTGGCGTTACGAGCGGCGACATCGCGGGGCACCAAATTACCAAAGGCCGGGTAACGTTCTTCCAGATAATAATAGCGATCTTTTTCGGGAATTTCAGAGGGTGCTCGAGTCTCATTTTTATCGCGAGGCACCCAAATTCGACCGTCGTTTCGCAATGATTCGCTCATCAATGTTAGCTTGGACTGATAATCACCCGAATTGGGAATTGAGGTCGGATGAATTTGAGTGAAGCAGGGGTTGGCAAAACCAGCGCCGCGTTTGTAGGCCCTAAAAGCGGCCGTGACATTGCATGTTTTGGCATTGGTAGACAAATAGAACACATTTCCATACCCTCCGGTGGCCAAAACCACCGCGTCAGCCGCAAATGATTTCAATTCGCCCGTTTCCAGATTGCGGACGACAATCCCACGTGCTACCCCGTCAACGACAACGACATCCATCAATTCGGTACGCGGGTACATGGTGACCTTTTTCTTGGCGATCTGTTCGGCCAAGGCCTGGTAGCATCCCAGTAGCAACTGTTGCCCCGTTTCGCCCCGGCAGTAGAACGTCCGTTCCACCAACACACCTCCGAAAGAGCGGTTGGCCAGTTTGCCACCATATTCACGAGCGAAGGGAACGCCTTGAGAGACAGCTTGGTCAATGATCGCGGTGCTCAGCTCCGCCAAGCGGTAAACGTTAGATTCGCGAGCCCGATAGTCCCCTCCCTTAACCGTATCGGTAAATAAACGCCAAGTTGAATCTCCATCATTGCGATAATTTTTGGAAGCATTGATTCCGCCCTGAGCCGCGATACTGTGGGCTCGTCGAGGTGAATCTTGGAAACAAAAACAATCGACCTGATAGCCCATCGCTCCCATCGAAGCGGCGGCAGCAGCCCCAGCAAGTCCCGTCCCCACGACGATCACCTTGTGCTTGGGCCGGTTCTTGGGCCCGACCAACTTCAGGGAATTTTTATGATTAGTCCAAGCTAAATCGATTGGACCTGTGGGCAAATTAGCATTAAGAATCATATCGAACCGAACAGGTGTGAAGGTGAATTGTTAATAATGTTTGTCATTTTTTTGGATTGGCCGAGTGGCAACGATATTGCTTTTGGCGGTAAATCATCAACAGCATCAGAAATTCGAGATCAAGCCTTTTTTCGACACTTGAGCCATCCCAACCTTCTATTTAACTGCAAATAGACTGCTATGATCACTTTTGCATCACTTTTTTATTATCTCCGAGGCATATCCAACGGGGTCGGGGATCACTCCCAAAATGAAAGCAGCCGGCACCGCCGCAAATCCAAACGCGATCACAAAGGTTGAAACCATGGCAAACCCTCGCAATAGTTTGTTCCGATCCGGGTTATCCAATCCCAATGTCTGAAATAAGCTCCAAACCCCATGGAACAAGTGAAACCCGATCACCAACATCATCAAAATATATCCAGCAGCAACGGGAAATTGGGAAAATGACTCTCTCAAATTACTAAATACAGCTCCATGTTCGAACTTGCCCAGTTGGATCGTACCGGTTGTAAGGTGCAACACATGGAAAATCACAAACGCCAGAATCAACATGCCTGTGTACATCATGTATTGCGCCGGCAGTGAAGCCGCTCGTTTGCGACTGCGAGCATAACCGATCGGTCGGGCTTCGGCGCTTTGCCTTGACAATTGAATCACCACGATGACATGCAAGATCAAGCTAACAATTAAAATCGTTCGAGCCGACCACAGAGCGACCATTTCCGGCAAAAAAGGCTCGCCCAAGACCTTCAACGCATGCGCGTATTCGTCGATATGAGGGACGCCTTCACTTGTGGCACCGGTAAACACTTTAAGATTGCCCGCCATGTGTCCGATCAAAAATCCGAAAAGCACCAAGCCAGTGATGGCCGCAATGAATTTTTTGCCGATGGAGGTGGCGTAGATTGCTTTAAGACGTTTCATATGCTGTCAGATTTTAACAAAATTTGTAAGTCAATTTACCTTTTTTAAGCTGCCTTGATGCGCTCGTTAGATAGCACTCATCCTTTAACCCGCTTTCCTCGCAGGCCAAATAACGTTTGCGGTGAGTCGGGGGAGAGATTCATGCTTGATAGCACTTCTCATCAATCCAGTCAATAAAGCAATATAGGCATTTCTCGCCCGTTTCGCAATCTTAGACGGACGGAGGATATAAATTTCCCGCGGCAAAAGTAACTTCCAGCTCGCAGCTGAAAATCGCCTAAATCTATCTGCCGTGGCGACTCTGCGTAAAACCGTCGCAATGAACACCTGTCGGACCACCCGGATCTCAACGGGCAACCCGCCAAAAAGTCCAAA
>JBGTHU010000357.1:0-7020 GCA_041745975.1 Mariniblastus sp. | reverse complement strand
ATTGGAGAAAGTGATTCCTGCGACGGTGGCGGTTGACAATGGTTCTGGAGTTTTGATCCGCAGTGATGGTTTGATTTTGACTGCCGCTCATGTTTTGGTTCGATCTGAAGGGTTGGCCCAAGTGACGCTTCCCGACGGACGTCGACAGCAAGCCGATATTTTGGGGGTCGACCTAGAGTCGGACACCGCCTTGGTCAAGCTGATTGGCCGCGGTCCCTGGCCGGCGATCCCCTTGGCAGATTTCCTCAACCAAGGCGATTTAAGCGATAATCCGAACGATCGATCCGTTGCCAAGCTTCAAAATGATTCGATTGATAGCTGGTGTTTGGCAATCGGATATCCCTCGGCGTTCACGCGAGGTAAACCGGGAGTAGCCCGTTTGGGCAGAATTCTTAATCATCAACACGATCATTTATTAAATACCGATTGCACATTGATGGGAGGCGACTCTGGCGGCCCATTGGTCAATCTTAGCGGTGAATTAATCGCCATCCATACCGCGATTCGATCGGAGCTCAGCCAAAATTATCATCGTTCCATCGTTCAGGTGCAAAGTGCTTGGGAAATTAGCGGTGACGTATCTGGGCGAATTCGCAAACAGAATGCCATCCATTATCGGAATACCGTTGGGAAGCAAGACCATGGCCAAATTTTTGGCCTATCGGAGCTGTCCGATCCGCTGGGCCATCCAAACGTCTCAATTGGCTTAAATGCGGAAACGGATGGTTCGCGTGTGCGAGTCCGGCGGGTTGTAGGTGCATCCCCCGCGTTTAATTCAGGTTTGCAAACGGAAGACGTGATCTTGAAATTGGGTGAGCAACCGATCCAAAGTTTTAACCAGTTCCAGCACACTCTGCTTAATCTTCGAGGGCGACAGTCGGTGGACATGGTAGTCAACCGCTATGGTCGCTTGATTCGACTCCGTTTGGATTTGCGTAAGATAACCTGGTCTGATGACCAAGGAAATTTGAATTGGAAAATTCAGCCTTCCAATTCCGTAATGGTACTCCCCGACAGTTCGTCTGATCCGTCGAATCAGACGTTAGAACTGAAGGCGTCCGATGTCGGAACTCAGCCAGCGGTTGATGGTTGGTCCGATGCTATCAATGAACTTGGCCGTCCTTACACGGCCAGTGTCGTGGAGATTTTTGGCCGCCACCAACGGGTGGCGTTGGGAACGGTGATCTCTGTTGATGGATTAATCGTTACCAAACATAGCCTGTTGGAGCCGATCGTAGAAGTCGAATTGTCGGATCAACGGCGATTACCAGCCCAGTTAGTTCGGTTCGATGTGACCACCGACTTGGCGTTGCTGAAGATTCAAGCCGATTCATTGGACTTGTCTCCGATTAATTTGAAACAGGCTCCGAAAGTCCTTCCAGCTCAAGGAAAATTGATGCTGGCGATCCATCCAACGGGGCAAGCTACTCGAATTGGAATGGTCATTACGTCCGATCATCAATTGAACGTACCGCCATCGGCCAGTAAAGGTAAATTTATTTGGGGCGTTGATTTCCAACCAGATGCCGATCAGCAATTTTTCCAAACGGATAGCAGCACGGGATATTATCGCGGTTTAAGGGTGACGCGAGTCAAGCCTCGATTTTTAGGAGAGAGTTGCAACTTGCTTCAGGGAGATTTGGTCACCGCCGTCAATGGTCAATCCATGCAAACCATCAAAGATTTTGAATCCCTGACCGCTAACTTGGCCGCGGGTCAGCCGATCGAGTTGTCGATTGTTCGAGGGCAGCGGGCGATGCAACTGAACGTCGTCGCCCAAAGTAGTTGGACGCGATCCGCACATGACCTATGGGGAGGTGGAGCCTTTAGCAATCGCCGCTTTGGACTGGGGCACGTCGTGATCCATGACATCCCGATCAATCCCAATCAACAAGGTGGACTGCTGATCGATATTGATGGTAACTTGATTGGTATCAATCTCGCTCGTTCGCTACGTACGGCCACTATCGCCATCCCTTTCGCTCGTCTGGTCGAATTCCTGGAAACGGAATAAAATGAAGTGCGAGTAATGGGGGCCAACACCAGTGGCGATAATTGCGAGAAAAATGCCAACAAAAAATCCAAATATCTCGTTTTTAATTTCCCAAGCATCACTGCCGGCGGCGAAAAAAAAATGCCTTCTGGCGAATGAATTTATTTATTGGACACAATAAGAACCATGTCGATCACTCCTAAACCCTGGATTTTAGCCGACAATCATTTTGATTTTATCGGCCAGCAATCATTTGAAGTCGCCGTTTTACCACTAGGTGCCACCGAGCCCCACAATCTACATTTACCTTACGGAACGGACACCTTTGAAGGAACGATCGTGGGAGACCGAATTTGTCAGGCCGCGTGGCGTCAGGGTGCCAAAGTCGTGCTATTGCCGACCATCCCTTTCGGAACGGAAAACAATATGAGTCACTTTCCGCTGGCCATCAATTTGAATCCTTCCACTCTTCATCAAGTCATTTGTGACATCATTGAATCATTGGAAAATAGTGGAATTAGAAAAATTGTGTTGTTGAACAGCCATGGAGGGAACGACTTTAAACCGCTTCTGAGAGAGCTTTCGGGCAAGACAGAATCTCACTTATTTTTGTGTAATTGGTATCAGGTAGTCTCCGACATTTACTTTGATATTTTTGAGAATCCAGAAGATCATGCTGGCGAATTAGAAACTTCATTTGGGTTGGCTTTTTTTCCTGAATTGGTCGGGCGAGGTAACGATGGGAAACTAATCGCCGATGAGGGGGCCGTAAAGTCAACCCAATTGGAAGGGGTTAACAAAGGCTATGTCTCGATCAGTCGACCCTGGCATCTATTGACCACGCAATCCGGATCGGGCAATCCTCACTTGGCGACGTCGGAAAAAGGGGAAAAGTTGATGCAGGTGCTGGTTGAACGTTTAGGCAAATTTTTGGTCGATCTGGCCAGTCTGCCCGACTCACCCGAGTTCCCATTTTAAAAAAAAGGGGGACTGGGCCTACTCAAAACCCACTAAAAACATTTCAATAGAGCAATTGGGGAATATTATTGAAGCGGTTGTTCTCTTTTATCGCAAATTTCGTTTCGTCGATTGGATTGAAACGGTAGCCTTGAGAATAGCACGTTAGAGAATTTTTTACTTACGGATATTTAAATTGTTAATTAAAGGCGACAATTCACAGGATGGCCCATCAGACGCCAATTCAAGATGGGATTTTGGATATGCTGTCCAGTACTGGGCAAAATCGATTTTAATTGTGATGGCTATGGCGCTCCCCGTTTTATTGTGGGGAGCATCGAAATCATTGCGGGTTTACAAATCCGATATTCACCAATGGTTGCCGCAAGGGTTCGAAGAAGCAAAAGTCTATGAAGAATTTGTAAAACTGTTTGGCGTCGATGAAATGGTCGTCATCAGCTGGCCGGGTGCAGTACTGGACGACAATCGGGTTCCAGCCTTTCAAAGGGCGCTAATGGAACAACAGCTCGACGGTAATCCAATGTTCTTGCGGGTCGTGTCGGGACCTGAATTGTTGTCGCGGATCAAGAGTGCCCATGTCAGTGAAGAAGTCGCTTTCAATCGAGTGGCGGGACTGTTGGTTGGCCCGGATCGCCGCACAACTTGCGTCATCGCTTACCCCAACGAGAGCGCGTTTGAAGAAGTTGGACATTTAGCTATCGACCGTGTGGCCGTGATGGAACGCATCTTTCAGGTTGCCGCAGAAGAGCCGTTCAAGCTGAGTGTCGAAGATCTCAAACTGGGCGGACCGACAATTGATGGAGCCGTTCTGGAAGTCGAAACTCAACGCTCGATGAGCAGGTTCCTGTGGATGACTGTGGTAGCAGTTTTTCTGATGGCGTGGTTCCGCTTGCGAGATTTATGGCTGACCTTGCTGGGGGTCAGCTTTTCACTTTTTTGTGCAATGCTGGCTCTGGCGATTTTGTATTTCGGCGGAGGCAAGATGAACATGACGATGATCTTGTTACCGACCCTCAGTTTTATTTTGGGGATTTCCGGTTGCGTCCATATGATCAATTACTATCGCAAAGCGATTGCGATCGGATTCGGTGAAAACGCCGCTGGCGAAGCGTTGCGAAATGGATTCAAGCCCGTTTTGTTTTCCTCATTTACAACTTCGATTGGCATGTTTTCATTAGGTGTCAGCCAAGTCGAACCGATCCGTAGTTTTGGTTTTTTTGCTGGAATGGGGATCTTGGCCAGCCTGATTGTGATTTTGATCCTACTGCCCGCTGCCATCCACGTCCTCCGCGATCGCTTGGGTACCAAATATCTACGCGGCGATCAGGCTCGTCGAGAACAAATTTCTGGCGTCAGTCGTGGCATGTCGCTGTTGGTCAACTGGGTTTGTCGCGAGCAGGGGCTGGTGGTGATTCCGATGCTGATCGCACTCTCGATTATTTCTGTTGGTGTATTCAAGCTGAAAGGTTCAGTCAAGATTCAAAGTCGATTCGCCGATCGAGTTAAGATTTTGCAAGACTATGAATGGTTGGAGGAAAACCTCGGTCCGCTGGTGCCATTGGAAATTGTTTTAAGTTTTTCTTCCGAAAATGAGCTGTCGAATTGGCAAAAAATGCAAATGGTCAAAGCGATCGAGCGATCAGTTCGTAAAACGACGGCCGTCAAGGCGACTTTTTCAGTCGCCACCTTTGAACCCGCCTTGCCGCGCGGTGACCGACTGGGGGCTCGAGGCCAACGTCGTATGCGAGTTGATCGCTGGGAAGGTGAGTTTCCCGCCTTCGAGGATGCTAAATTGCTCAAGCGAACCGGACCGGATAGCTCATCATGGAGGATCAGCGTTCGCGTCGCAGCGCTGAACGATATCGAATATGGCAGCCTGATTCAAACCTTGCAAATGAATGTGGACCATCAATTGGAGGAAATTGGCCAACCGGGTGTTTCCGCCACGTTGACCGGTGGCATCCCTTTGATTTATAAAGCGCAACGACAAATTTTAGACGATCTATTGGTCAGTTTTTTGACCGCTTTTATTTTTATCTCCATCGTGATGATGGTTGTATTGAGAGGCGTGATCGCTGGTCTGGTGTCGATGCTGCCCAATGTGTTTCCCCCCCTGATTGTTTTTGGAGCGATGGGATGGTTGGGAAAGAAGGTTGAAATCGGTTCGGTGCTGACCGCCAGCGTTGCGCTCGGCATCGCCGTTGATGACACGGTGCATTTTTTGACTTGGTTTCGCCGTTCCTTGGCAGACGGAAATTCCCGCTACAAAGCGATTCGGCATTCCTTCGATCACTGTGCCAAGGCGATGATCGATACATCGCTAATATGTTGTGTAGGAGTCGCGCCATTTTTGTTCAGCGTCTTTATGCCCACATTCAATTTCGCGTTGTTATTAAGTGTCATGTTACTGGCTGCCTTGGTCGGCGATTTGGTGCTGCTGCCAGCATTGCTGGCAGGTCCCTTTGGGGGATTACTAAGACACAAATCTGATCGCAAGGCTCTGGTTGCTTCGAACACAGCCAGTGAGTCAATCGAGGAGCAGAACGGAATCAAAATCAAAGAACAGATCTGAAGGTTTTTTGGTTCTTAGGAACTGTCCCAAAATAACTTCCCTATTTTTGGTGGCAAGGCGCGAGCCGTCCGATGTTACAAAATTCGAATGGGTTGCGCCCTTCCGAATTCGCTTTTGCCACTCTCACAGCACTAGGCCGCCAAAAAATTAGGGGATATTGACACGATTTAAAATTGGAGATACTTTTATGGGAACAATTGCTGAATACATAAGTGTTCTCCAATTGTGCCCATGGCAAATTGTGGTTTGCTCAAGAGTTTTTCAATCATTTGGGGCCCGTAGCTCAGCTGGGAGAGCGCTACAATGGCATTGTAGAGGTCGTCGGTTCGATCCCGATCGGGTCCATTTGGGGGGATTATAAGGGAATTGTAGACACAAGAAGGGATTCGGACTGGAAAATACTTGGATATTGACTAGAATAGGGGATGGGATGTTGCATGGTGAGGTGGAAACCTCGAGCGTCGTAAGCCGCTGTCGACCGTGTTTCAGAACGTTTCCGAAAACCCCGGGATTGGCTAGTTACCAATCCTGGGTATTTTTTTGCTTGGAGACCAAAATGATTAGAACCCTACTTGTTTGTCTTGTTGCTATTTCCTTACCAATAACCGAAAAA
Organism: Mariniblastus sp.; assembly: GCA_041745975.1. GTDB lineage: Bacteria > Planctomycetota > Planctomycetia > Pirellulales > Pirellulaceae > Mariniblastus. The sequence continues at coordinate 864 of JBGTHU010000357.1, read as the reverse complement.
GCAATTGCTCAAAGATCTAAAATTGTCCCACCTGAGGTTGCATTACCGATTCGCTCCGACGACCTGGAATATTCAAAAGATGTAATCATTGCCAATGACGGCAATGTCCCGAAATTGGTCCTAAATGGCCCGGTAGTGATTGGCCAGGTTGGCTATGTTTATTATCGCAGTGGAAGTTACCGAGCGGCCAATCCAGCTCGCTTTGAGGTGTTTCAGGTGATCAATGAAACTGAGGCAATACTGTCTCTCAATAACCAGCATTATTGGGTAAGTAAAATCAACGCCAGTAGAATTGCCGATGGCGATGGGCTTCAATTGTCGTTTCCAGTAAAATTAATTGGTACAAAATCGTATACGACGGCGTTTGGAAGTCAGAAAACAATTGATCACTTAGTCGGTGTTGAACTTCAAGCTGAACTGTTGGAATTTATGGAGGAAGTTAAAACACAAAAACTTGATGATCGTTATTTCAAAATCCGAGCTTGGGAAATTGAAAAAGATAAATTTACGGTTGCAAGATTTCACTCGTACGACAGGAAAGAGCTTAAGCTAGAGCTTCCAAATGGTGAAATAATTTCTTACGAATACGGCGACATTCCAAGCAAAACACGAAAGTTAGCCGACTCCATCCATCGTTTTATCGAGCGACAGCAAGAAAAAAAATAATCTTGAAAAAGTTCAAGAACTGTATTGACAAAACTTTTTTTTCCCTCAGAATTGACCGCGATGATTCTGGTGAATCATTTTCTGGCCTAACTACCCGGAACGACACAGCTTACGACCACGCTCTCACAGCCTCTTGCTGTCCCGTCTCTTAGAGACGATGGGTTTGGCCGTTCGCTTTAGCCAAACCAGACCTGCATT
>JBGTHU010000356.1:0-5514 GCA_041745975.1 Mariniblastus sp. | reverse complement strand
TCGTTGGTCTAGGGAAAAGCTAAGGGCTGAGAGCCAAGAGCTAAGAGCCAGATAAGCGGCGGCTGCGCCGATTGTCTTAAGAAACACAAAACACGAAACACAAAACCCTCTTCACCCGAACACCTTCTCTTCCGCCTTGATGCGGAACACGTCACTCCCTTCTCGCATCAGGGGAATGCTGGAGATGGTGCCGGTGAATTGTTCTGTTTGCCGATTGGCCAAGGTCAAGGTCACGGCAATCTGTTGTCCTTTAACGATTTGATGCGGATTAACCAGTTCGGAACTGACCAAGGCATGAATCTCCAACCGATCCATCCGGGCGACACGTAAAACCGGATCACCGGCATTAGCCCATTCGAACTTTTGTTTGATGACTTCGATCACGTAGCCATTGAAGTCGACGAACAACTGGTGACGATTGATCCGTTCCAGTGCTTCTTGCATTCGTTCTTCTTCCAATCGCATTTCTGCTTCGGCTTGTTTTTGTTCATTTTGGGCGGCCTGAACACCTAAAATTGCCAACTCGTATTCGTATTGGGCGACTTCCAGTTCATTCGGGGCGGCCGATCCCCTGTCAGTCAGGCTTTTGGTGCGCTGGTATTTGGTCTTGGCCAAATCTTCACGTTTTTTTGCCGCCAGTAACGAGGTGCGGTCGGTGGCTTTCTCTAAAGCGATGTCGTATCGCAACTTGGCTTGGCTTTGGGCCAGTCGCAGTAGGGAATCGTCCTGCCGTCCCAGCAATTGTTTGGCAGTAAATGCATCTCCCTCGCGGATATCCAATTCGACAATCTGTCCGCTCTCCCGCGCTGCCAGCATGACATCATCAATAAAATGGACAGTGGCTCCGATATCTAAATGCAATTTTGAGCCCTCCAGTCGTCCAATTAAAGGTTGGTCATCGACGCGCATCAGGCGGTCTCGGATAGCTGAATCTTGATCGAGCTCATCAAAGCGGGAAGTCCGATTTCGCTCCATTCGACCGTTAATTCCGGAAAAATCTCTTTCTTGGTCGACCTGAATGGGCGTGGCTAAGGGCGCGGCTAAGGGCGCGGCTAAAGCCCCGTCGGAGTCATCAGAGATGCAGGTGACCCCAATGAGGGTCAACCAGACTAAGCTGAAAACTAGTATTTGATGATTGATTGAATTCATGTATTTGACTCCGATTCGCTAGCATCCACTTCAATTTCTATTTCGTAAACTTGCATCAAACGATAGCATAAAAGAGCAAAACTCGCAAAATGAATTTCGAATTGCGTTTGATAAACCAATTGAGTGATGAAAATCATAATCGACGGGATGGAATCGGCTTACTCAGCAATTTTGGCGTTTCTAAGCGTTTCGCTCGGAAAAACCTGAGAAAGTCCGACTCGTTTAATTAATGCCAATCAAGGATGACCCTAAAAATGCGTAATTGTCAGCTTCAAATTTTCAATCAATATTTCATTGCCACTCTGGTTTTTTGTTGGAGCGGAACCGTATTTCAGTTAAATGCTCAAACGGGGTCACAAACGGGATCACAAACGGGAAGTCAACAAGGATACTCTCAACAAGGAGCTGAGGGGAATCAAAACTGGGGTTCCGCTCAAGACAATATCTATCGAAGTTCCGCGAATGCTTCGCAGGATGTTGGCGAGATTCAATCGTTGCCCGTCCCTCAAAAACCGTTTGAACTCTCTCCCGAAGAAGCCGATTACTTGGACCAAATGTTGGATCACTGGCAAGCTTCCAGCGAGCGGGTCAAGCAGTATGTCTGCCAATTTCAACGCTACCAATACGATTCTGATTCAGTGAATTATCGGGACCCCCAAGACAATCGTTTGGCGGCTGCCACGGTCGCCGTAGGCGAGTTACGATTCGCAGCTCCGGATCGAGGCTTTTATGAAGTCAAGCGAGTATGGACGTTCGCCGCCCCCCCTCAGCAACCGGGTGAAAACGCTCGTTATGACGAGGTCAAAGGGGATGAAGTTTTGGAAAAGTGGATCTGCGACGGACGCTATGTCTATGAGTTTAATTTTGCCAACAAGATTCTATACGAAGAGGAAATTCCTGCATCGATGCGTGGCGGGAGGATTATCGACAGCCCGCTGCCGTTTGTCTTTGGTGCCAAGAAAGACGAATTGCTGGCGAAATACTGGGTCAGACCAATCCCCCAAAGCAATCCCGACGAATACCACTTAGAGGCCTATCCCAAACGGGTCGAGGATGCACGGGCTTACAAAAAAGTCGAAGTCGTGTTGGCGCGGGAAGATTTCCTGCCCAAAGCGATTCACGTCTATCAGCCTCAATACGATCCCCAGCGAGGGAACTTTGAAAGCCGCTACTTCTTGTTCGAGAACCGCGAGGTGAACAGCCAAGTCGCTCGATTTCAGGATTTTTTGAAAATTTTTGTCCGTCCGCAAACGCCTCCCTTTGCCGGTTGGGAACGGAAAAAAAGATCGCCACTGCATGAAGAACGGCAAGCCGTCGTCCCCGGTCAGTCTCGATAAATCCGGGGGGAATTGGCCCGTTTGCCGGTGGCTGACACCAGCGGCAGAGGATGTGCCGGCCCGGCAGGCATCATTTTGCATTGAGTCGTTCTTGTTTCGGCAGGAGCCTCAACCTCCCTTCCTACCCATGAACGGTTACCTTATTTATAACTTTAGGAGATCAACTTGATGGACTACGTCGGATTACTTTTTCGCTGGATGCATATCTTACCAGCGGCAATTTTGGTCGGAGGATCAGTTTTTTTAAGGTTTGCTATTATCGGCAAACTGCACTCAACGACTGCCGAATCGAACGGCTTTTTCGATCGCGAGCCATCCGCTCGCCAAGCCTGGGCTCGGCTGGTCATGGCCTGTTCCGCGTTTTTGTTGATCAGCGGCCTTTACAATGCTTATGTTCGGATCATGGGATTCCAACTCCCTCCGGTCTACCACGCCATGGTGGGAATCAAATTACTGGTTGGACTGGCAACTTTTTATTTGGCAGCCGTCTTGGCCGGTCGCAGTGCCCGGGCCCAACGATTTCGGCAATCAGAAAAATTTTGGGGAAGCATGCTTGTCCTGCTGGCAACCGCCAGTTTGTTGCTGGGCGGTTTAATGCGAGGCTATTCCATCGAGGCACCTAAAAAGACTCCCAAAGAAGTCGCCCAACTTTCCGAGTCGGGACAACACCTCGAGTCGCGTCAACCCTCCGATCACGCCTCGCCTCTGAGAAGCAACTAAACTCGCTTCGTCGCCTGGGAGTTTCGAGCGACGCAGACACACACTGTCCTTCCCTTGTTTTCTTATTTAAGGATGGTGCCTGACCCATTGGAGGCGAGTGATTTATCGAAGTATTTGGTCTCGCCGGCATGGGCAAGCCCCCATTTTTAGATTGCTTCTGCTTAAATTACCCATTTTCTCCTTTAATTAGCATCCCTGCGAGTCTGCGCAATTGAAAAGAAGCGCCTGACCGGCATCATTTCAATTAAATTTTTCCATTTTTTACATTTTGGCAACCGCTTTTCGGAAGAAATTTCCGCTACGCATTTGACAATCATGGTTTGATTGAGAGAATTAAGACGATTGCACTTAACGGAGAGTAATGCAAACTTTAATTTAACTCAAGGGAAACCGGCATGTCACGTTTTTACATGGTCGCGTCGCTGATCATCGCGGCGTTGATGTTTACATCCGACAATTTATTCGCTCAAATTTTTCCCGCTCAAAATTATCGACAGCAGGGGGCTCGTCGAGGCGCCGTTGCCGGTGCTGTGGTTGGGGGACTTGTTGGTGGCAGAAACAACCGCCCGGCATTGGGGATTATTGTGGGGGGTGCCACCGGTGCAATTGTGGGACAAGCCATTGGGCAACGGAAGGACGAACGTTTCTTTCAGCAACAGTACTATGGCCAACCGGGCTACCATCACCAACCCCAATTTAACGGACAGCCCGGCTGGCAACAGCCCCATTATCAGCAACCGCTCCAACCCCATTATCAGCCTCAATTTTCTTCTTACCCTCAGCAACTTCAACCCCAACCCTTTGTTCCGCAACAACAATTTTATCCTCACCAACACCAGCCGCAACAACAATTTTATCAACATCCTTCGACTCCGTATTTCCACCAGGGAAGTCATTTAGAAGAATCTTCCGTGCTGCAGGGAGCTGTCGAAACAAATAATCCGCAAATCGCGACACCTCAACCGGTCGATTCATTCAACCAGGGAGTGCGAGCCAACTCCACGTTGCTGGGACTTCCTCCACTGCCGGAAGTTCCTTCGTCCGGCGATCCGAGTTCCGCTCGACTGAATCCTCCTGGCCCGCGTCCCTACTCACATGGTGGATAGACTTGTCGATTTGTGAAAAATAATGGTTTAACAGAGATTGAACAGAGAGTTGTTTATGAAGCCAAAGTTCGGTTGCTGTAATCAAGCTCCGGGTCGCACCACCGGTCATGTTCCCCTCGTTGGCCAGCGACACCTTCAGTTAGGCAGGCTGTTGGGCAAGCTGTTTTTTTTGACATTGATTTGTTTGCTGCCGACGAGTTCGGTCAGAAGTCAGGGTAACGACGAATCCGAAAAGGAAGCCAATCGATTGGCGGTAACCGCAGCTACGGCACAAAATGAAGGAGACTTTTCCTTCGCCGCCACGCGTTGGAAACGCTTGCTGGACGAATATCCCCAAAGCGCTTTGGTCGGCAAAGCGAATTACAATTTGGGAATCTGCCTTGTTTTCACCAACCAGTTCGAGTTGGCCGTTCCCCAGCTTAAAAAGACAATCGAGTCATTGGGGGAACAAGATGCGGCATTGATGCCCAACGCCATGATGTATTTGGGATTTGCCCATTTTCGTATCGGGCAACAGGCAGCTCAATCCCCCGATCCTACAAGTTCGCGTCGATCGAATATCGAATTGACTACGGCAACCGAAGTCTTTGGGCGATTGATCGAACAGTATCTCGATTTTGAGGAAATTGACCAAGCTTATTTCTTTCAAGCGACCGCCTTTGAAAATTTAGGTCGGTTGGATGAAGCACTCGGTTCGTTAGAAAAAATGTTCCGACATCCGAATCCTAAATTTCTGATTTCCGGGAAAATCTTGGAGGCGCAAATCCGAGACACTGAGGGAAAACCAGCCGCTGCGATCGCCGTTTACGAATCGATCCTGGCGGAAAATTCCGATTTGGATCCTGCCATTAAATTAGAAGTCGACTTCTTCAATGCCCAATCGCATGTGATGCTGGCCAACCAACAATTGAAACAACAGCAGTCAACCGAAGCCATTGACAGTTTTCGTAAGGCTGAAACAATTTTTGAACGAATCGCATCGTTGGATGCCACTCAAGTCGAAATCGCTGGCTCAATTGCCCATGAAGCGGTCTATCAACGCGCGTTTTGCTTGGCCAACTTAGATCAAAAACAGCGGGCCGCCGAATTGTTCACTCAAATTAGCACGGTTCCTGAATCCCCGTTTGCGATGGAAGCGATGATCAACGCCAGTCGCATGCGAATGGACTTAAACCAGATCGGATTGGCAACCGAACTGCTGG
>JBGTHU010000355.1:0-3542 GCA_041745975.1 Mariniblastus sp. | reverse complement strand
AAGTTCAACGACGGATGATCTAACTTGTAATGAAAGAACCGTCGCTGGCCTTCCTCCCAAGAATTAAGCAAGGATCCCGGCCCAACGGCGATTTGATCGGACGAAGTGCTGATGACTGACTCCACCATCACCCAATCGCTGCTGTTGCTGATGTAATTGTTACTCCGCGACGGTAGATCATCGGGAGCGAGTTCCGGCATGGGCAACTTGGGTTCCAATCCCCGCTGGCGCCGCTCCCGCTTCTCTGCCAACTCCATGGCGGGTTGATATCCCAGTTGAGGTACTATCTGATTGTTGAAAAAAGTGCCATTGCTGACGATCCCGCCGCTGGAAGGTTGATTCTCAAAACCAACTGACTCTTTCTTCACTTCGTACTGTACCTGCATCATCCCACCCGGTTCCAGCGGAGTCAGGAGCCGATAGATGTAATAATTCAGGTCCGAATGCTGTTCTTCTAAAACAGAATCAGGAACCTCCAGCAGCGTGGTAAAGTTTTCAGCCGTGTTGTAGAACAGCCGATCAATATTTTGGTCCGAGCGATTGCGTAAGATTTCGGTTCCCTTGAGTACCATTTCCTGCCTCTCAGGAAAAAGATCGATCTCGTACCGCACATCGACCACGCGCGGCTGAGGAAATTCCGAGTGGCCCTTGAACCGATTTTCGTAATCCGCGCGCAATGACTTCGTTTGCTCTTCTGTCTTCCAAGTGTTGAGTATCAGCGTGTTGTATCCCACCCAGGCAGCGGCCCCCATCCAAGCCGCCAGCAGAACCAGGGATCCGATTCGCAGACCGCCACTCCAACTAACAACGGCAGTCCTGAATCGTCGTCGCCATGTAGTCTCTTCGCCACGCTGCCAGAACAAAGTTGCCAAGACCATTACCAGGCTGGACGCAAGCAACCAATAGAGGCCGAACCACTTCAACCCTGTGGAATAGGGCGACCACCGAAACATATCCGAGTAGATGTAATTTGGCAAATTGCCAAATCGCACCATGTTGCTTTGCACTTCCAACCATCTCCAGACGAATGCATTCACGACCATCAAAGCGACGAAACCAAAATATCCCACGTACTTGTTCGGCGAAATTACATGCACAAAGATCGCGAGAACCATCAGACAAAAGAAGTTGATAAGGTCCAAGCCAAAAAGCTCGACAAAATATACGTCCAACTGATAGCGGGTGTAACCTTTGAAAGTCTGAACCAAAACGCCAGCAACGACCCCCACGGCAAGGATCGTTGCAATCAGTACCGTCAATGCTGCTACCTTTGCCAAGCAGGATATCCAAGTCGGGTAGGGTAGCGAGTCAACCACCTCATTCAATTTTGCTTCGCGCTCCTTCCATACCAGGGCTCCAGCTAAGAAAGTCACCAGCGCGATCAGGAATACGAACATCGATCCGCGAATCAAATCGATTACTGCATAAGTCACAGGGTAGGACTGCAATCCGTAGGCTTCATCGGCGACCATGACCAGCGTAGTCACCAGAAAGAACAGGGCGAAAAGTACCACCACAATGAATATTGGGCTGCGCAGCATACCCCAAAGATCGGTACGGAACTTGCTGAGTAACTGGTTCCAAACGGTACCGCGAGTAAAGCTTACGCCAACGACAGGCAGAGCCAACGCCGCCGTCGATTCGAACTCAATGGTGGCTTTGCCTTTTCGGTTTCGCTCCGAAAAGCTAAATCGCCAGGTTGCCAGAGCCACCAGCCCGATGCTGGCACTCAACCACAACAGCCGATTGCCAAGAATCCAACCGCTGAGCGTCACATACTGCGAATTATTTTATGAGGAAGTCCAGTACTTGGTCTCGGACGAGAATGAGGCCAAGCCAAACGGGTCCAGCATGATGCCGATCCATTCCTGCTCCAAATCCGACGTTAATCTCTCGCTAAGTGTGTAACCGACCAGAAGGACGAGCAGACCGATGAATGAGGCCGCGGTACTCCTTGTCCAGACCGCAATCGCAAAGATAAACGCGGCCAGCAGTATTGTGTTGGGCACTACGAAGACAAGCCAGCTCCACACATGCGCTGGCCAATAGACAGGACCTAGCTGTTCCGCTTCGTTGTAGGGGAAAACTCCCGTTAGCAAAATGCCTAGCGACACCCCCAGCATTGGAAGACAAGCGATCAGGGTTGCCCCCCAAAAACGCCCCATGAGCAGCGGTATTTTGCGAATTGGCTGCGCAAAGATGATTGGGTGCATATTGGAACTAAAATCGCGAGTGGTCGCCGAATTCACAAATGCGGTGACCATGGCACAACCCAAAATTGTCATCACGCCGTAAATGGTCTGCAGCAGATACGGAGCGTTGAGATTTGTGTTTTCGCCGCTGCCGCCGATGGTTACGTTCTCGCTCGTCGTGGCCAGAAAAGCGAATAACGTCACGACGCCCAAAAAGACGTACAACATCATTCCGCGCAGCCACGTTTTTATCTCGAAAAGAAAGATAGTGCAAAAGAGTTGCATAGCGTCAATATAAAATCTAGTGTGGTTGCAACGACTGAATTCGGCTGAAAAATACGTCCTCCAAGTCGGGCTCGACCGCCTCAAACTGCTGTCCGGGTGAGTTCTCGCTCAGAACGTGGACCACGGGTCGACCGGCAACTAGTTTTGTGGAAATAATGCGATGGTTTTCGCGGAGTTCGTCCAGTTCCGACTTGGGAATGGAGACCCTCCAAACCTGCCCGACCAATTCGGACTCCGCCGCCTGCGGCGACCCTGCATATACGACCTTGCCTCGATCAATAATTGCCATCTGTGAGCATAGTTCCTTGACATCTTGTACGATGTGCGTTGAAAGGATGACGATTACATTTTCGCCGATTTCAGCCAACAGGTTATAGAAGCGATTTCGCTCGTTAGGGTCCAGCCCGGCAGTGGGCTCGTCAACCACCAATAGCTTAGGACTGCCCAGCAAGGCCTGTGCGATACCGAACCGTTGCTTCATGCCGCCCGAAAAACTACTAACCGCCTTGCGCCGGAACTGATAGAGGTTCACGCGTGCCAGCATTGCATCGACCAGTTCGTGACGTTGCCGCCGCTGAGTAATACCCTTCAGCGCCGCGATGTGGTCTAAGAGGTTCCAAGCCGATACTTTTGGATAAACCCCGAACTCTTGCGGAAGATAGCCGAGAAGCTTGCGAACCGACAACTTGTCTTTCAGAACATCAATGTCCCCCAAGTGCACGGTGCCCTCGTCGGCATCCTGAAGCGTAGCAATGATACGCATCAAGGTCGATTTTCCTGCTCCATTTGGTCCTAGCAAACCGTACATGCCAAGTGGGATGTGTAGACTGACCTGGTCAAGAGCCTTTACGCCATTGGGATAAGTCTTCGATAGATCCTGTATCGTAAGTTCCATTAAATTTTACGCCTGTCGGTAAGAGGACATTGCCATCCAAAAATTGACGGAGGTGAAGAACAAGGTGTCAGTTATCTTTTGTGGGAATCACCCGAAGGGCCGGTTCCCGGCACTCCTTGACACCTTTCTCCTGACCCTAGCGGTTCGCGGCGGCGGAAATCGCGACCATC
>JBGTHU010000354.1:0-5793 GCA_041745975.1 Mariniblastus sp. | reverse complement strand
CAATTCGTTCGAACGGTTCGTCCAAATCAATATTCGAGCCCAGCGTCTGCAGGGCAAGTTCCAGCTTGACTTGTTGGCGGTGTTGCTGTTCCAATTCCATCGGGGCATCGGTGTTGCGATTCCATACCAATTCACATGAATTGATGTTGAGTTTTTCGGCTTGCGGATCCACCCAGTCGGATGACTCCTTACTTGGCTCTAAACCGAGGATGACCACTGGAGAATCAGTCAAATTTGCCAACTCCCACAATTCCATGCTGTTTCCAATAATCACGGACAAATCGAGTTTTGACTTTTCCAATAACGCCAGCCCAATTTGCTCGCAAAATAGATAGTTCAAGTAGGTTTTACCAAACAGAATTTGTTGGGTCGGATTCGGAATGATTGGTGCAGAGCAATGAAACTCCAGAGGTCGTCCCCGCTCCGAGACGACCAGCAACCCCCCACAATAGCCAACGTCTTCGATTTGGCGGATGGAAATAAATCCATAGTTTGTCTGCAAACCAAAATTGGGTTTGTTCAAGCTTCGGGTTCCCTCGTTAAGGTGACTTGTTCGTTAATGACGATGCAAACAATCTTTCTTCTAATACGGGTTTCATCGGAGGGGAAAAAATTCGACTTGAACAGCCCGCTCTTGCATGTCGGGCTTGGGTTAATCCCCACTTTGGGAAGAAGTGCGACAATCGGTATAATCGGTCATCCGAATCGTGCCCCCAATCAATATGCTGTCCCTTTGCGATGGTCTGAAAAAAAGGCCAGGCCCCATTTTTTCGGATAACCTTTAAGATCAGCGGGGTTGGTTTTGTGGGGATTCCATTGGCTGTGAACGTTTAGACATCAATTAATGTAGGTCATCCGTGAGTTGAATGCATGCTAGCGAAGATTGCGAAGCCTTGACGATTAAAACCATTGATATCTTGAGCATTTCTGAAAAAAATAAGTTTGCAACTTCAATTGCTCGACAGAAGCAGAGGCTCGGTTTATACTGAAGTGATATCAAAAAATCATACTCACAGGATCAGTCAATCATGAATCAAAAATCTAATTCGTTGCATCCCATTTTTCATATTGATGTGACTCAAGGTTCCAGCGAGCCGTTGTTGGGCAGTCAGGAATCAACCAGCCAAATTGCGGCGCTGTTGCATCAATTGGTCGAGGGACAAGATCGTCAAAACGAATTGCTGGAAGAAATTGTCGATCAATTGCAATCGGGCCAGCGTCAACGGATTAGTGAGCTGAACCAGTGGAAAGACGCCAACCCCCAATTGGCGCGACGTTGTCGAGCCGCCGCGGAAGCCCTTTCACAAGTCCAAACCGAATTTCTGCAGAATCTGACCGTTGATATCGGTGACAATTTTGAAGCCATGATTGACAGCGATTTTGTGTTAAATGAATTTGTTGATCGCTACGGCCCTCGATTAGCTCATTTGAATGGCGTGCTGCAGATGTTGTCCCAGTTAAGTATGTTTAATGGCTCGCAAGAAACCACACGTTAGATTTAGTTTGCTACCTGCTTGATGCAATTGGTTTCAGTAACAACGTCGGATCGATTGCGGCTGCACGGAGCCTATCAGGTGACGGAGTCGCCCAATCGCGTGGCGGACTCAAAAGGATCCGCTGGCGCCGCTATCCTGGTTCATGGCATCGGTGGCAATTTTTACTCGTCGCGACTTTTACTGCAAACTGCAGATTTGCTCCGTCAGCTGGGTTTGGCGACGCTGTTGATCAACACCCGTGGCCACGACATGATCAATTTATGTTCTTGGGATGGCCGAGCCAAATCGGTGGGGGCCGCTTTTGAAGCCGTGGACGACTGCCGCCACGACCTATCAGCCTGGGCCGATTTTCTCCAACATCGAGGACACCAGAATATCGTTTTGCTGGGCCATTCACTCGGTGCCATCAAGTCGCTCTATCTCATGGCCCATCAGCCTCATCCAGCGATCAGTACCATTGTGGGACTCTCCCCGACTCGCTTGAGTTATCGACGCATGTTAGAGTCCAGCAGCGGAGAATTGTTTCAATCCACTTTCCAACGCTGTCAGGACTTGGCAGCCGCCGGAGCCGGCGAACAGCCAATTCAAGTCGCTTTCCCAGTCGCGACTTGGATCACACCCAACGGCTATTTGAGGAAATATGGCCCTCAAGAGTCATACAACTGGACTCGCTTTGTCAACCAAATCGAAATCCCGACACTATTGGTTTTTGGACAGAAAGAGCTAGCTCACGACAAAGCGTTTGCAGGGCTGTCGCAGGAACTAAACCAATTGCGAGATTCCTCTGAAAATTGGAACGTGATCGCCGTCGACATCATCGAACATGCGGATCATTTCTACAGCGGCGTCTACCCAAGTCTGTTCGATTCTCTGACTCGCTGGTTGACGAATTGAGACAAGCGGCAGGGGATCTGCTTCCTTAACAATTTAATACATTCGTGATCAGAGGCAATTCAAGACGAAGGGTAGGACGAGGGCGGAAGCTCTTGGCTTTTCCAAGACACCGATTTTTTCAAACGTATTGATCAAGATATTTTTTGCACAAAACCAAAGCGTATTTTCGGTCTTCCAAGCTGTCTTCGAATGCGCGGTCTTCGACCTCGACGCACGCCGGCCCTCGGTAACCAACGTCGCGCAAAGCGGAAAAAAACGCACCCCAATTGATGTCACCTTGGCCCACTAATTTGGGTGCGTGAAACTCAAGCGGAGCGGCCAATATTCCCACATCATCCAGTTGCTCATGGTATACCCTAGCGTCTTTTAAATGCACATGAAACAGTTTATTGGCGAACTCTTTTAATGGCTTGATGTAATCCATCTGCATCCACAACAGGTGCGATGGATCATAGTTGAGTCCAAAATAATCACTGTCAATCTCTCGGAACATTCTTCTCCAAATGGCAGGACTGATGGCCAAATTATTTCCACCGGGCCATTCGTCGGCAGTAAAAATCATGGGGCAGTTCTCGATACCGACCTTTACCTTTTTCGATTCGGCAAACTGAATCAATGGTTTCCAGATTTCGGTAAACCTCGCGAAATTTTCATCCACGGATTTGCTTTTGTCTCTTCCAATGAATGTGTTGATTTTGGCTACCCCCAACAAATCGGCAGCCTCGATTAATTTTCGCAGATGGTCAATAAAGAACGCACTTTTGGCAGGGTCTTCATCCAACGGATTGGGATAGTAACCCAACGCCGAAATTTCTACCTCCTTAGAGTTTGCGTGTTCCAGCACTTGATTTTTCCGGAACTTATCCAGCCTATCGATATCGATGTGAGTGACCCCGGCATACCTCCGATCCGCCTCACCGGATGGCCAACAACAGATTTCCACGCAGCGATAACCGCAGGCCGCTGCGTGATCCACAACTTGTTCAAAACTTAGTTCAGGCAGAATCGCGGATACAAATCCAAGTTTCATTATCTTTGAGGCTTTGATGTTAGGCGTGCATTGTTTGATAAACGGGCTCACGATGAATCTGATTGGGCAAACGAAAAGCCCCCGCTGAATACCCATCGAGAATTCGGCCACGTCGGACAACACAACAACCAAGGCTTCCTGATTTATCGCTAATATTGGTCTGTTTGTGACAAATAAATCAATTATCAGGGCCCAGCTTTTCATCGATCAATTTAAAAAAACGAAGTTTTAGTATTTTCTAAGCTAGGCTTCCACGTGGTTAGATGCCACCCAGTTGTCCTCACAATAAATCAATAAAATCAACCATCAATACATGACAGACACCAATCAGAACTTAAAGTCGAAAGGCGAAACGAGTCATTGGTCCCGTGGGCGGAAAGTGCGTCGAGGGGGGGCGGCAGTGGAAACAGCCGTTTGCTTGCCGATCCTCATCATACTCGTGTTAGGTATTGCCGAATGCAATGACAGCATTTTTCTTCGGCAGGGACTTTTAGTTAGCGCATTCGAGGGCGCCCGAGTCGCAATCGTGCCCGGTGCCAAAACTGAGAATGTTGAAACCAAAATCAAGCAAATCTTAGCTGAACGGCAGATTCAGGGAGCTAAATTCGAGATTCAGCCGAAAAACTTTGAAAAATTATCTTCCGGCTCGCTATTAACAGTCACCGTGCGGGCTCCCGTGGAAGGCAACTCATCCGTCGGAATAAGCTTTTTTAAAGATCGACAGATGAGTGGGTCAGTAACCATGATGACGGAATATTGAACTTCCATTTGACTTAATTGATTTACCCGCTCTTTCACACAGATTTACCCGCGTCAAACCAAATGCAAGCTGAAAAACCGAATCTCAAGTTGTCTCCGCCATACTGCGAATCGCGCCAAGGTGCTGCTTTGGTACTGATTATGGTACTGATTGTCGCACTGATCTGCTTAGGTGGACTAACCGTTAATTGGTCCTATATCAATCTGGTTAACACGGAAATGCAGATTGCCACGGATGCTTCGGCTCGAGCCGCCAATCGAGTCTATGTAGCCTCTGGAGATTTGGACTCGGCGGTCGTGACTGCCCAAATGTTAGCTGAGAAAAACTTGGTCAATGCGGCACCATTGCAGTTTCGCAGAGAGAATTTCGAGTTAGGCAATTCGGTGCGAAAAAATGTCGACCAGCGGTACCAATTCACACCCACCAGCGAAGGAGGCAACGCATTGAGGGTCTCCATCTCCAAGTCTGAAAAATCTCCCTCGGGTGCTGTTGAACTGATCTTTCCAATGTTCAACGGTCGCCGCACTGTCGATATCCACCGCCAGTCGATCTCAACCCAATTGGAATTGGACATCGTTTTGGTTATCGACCGCTCCGGCTCGATGGCTTATGCTGCCAATGAGAAAGCGGAATTTCCACCGATCCCCAATGCTGCTCCCTTCGGTTGGTTCTTCGGCGATCCGGCTCCTCGCGAATCCCGATGGTTGGACACGGTCGACGCAGTCAAGCTTTTCCTTATGGAGTTGAAAAAATCGCCCCAAAATGAACATGTTGCGTTAGTTTCTTACGCCGACAATGCTAAACGGGACGTCGCATTGACGACTGACTACGATCAAATATTAACCTCGTTGGGAGTTTACACAGCAAGGTTTGAAAGCGGAGGGACCAATATTGGCGATGGGATGAGGCAAGCGATGAATCACCTGACCGCCAATCAGCATGCAAGACCTTGGGCAACAAAAGTCGTTATCGTGATGACCGATGGAATTTACAATCGTGGTCCCAATCCGGTCAGTATGGCCGGAACTTTGGCTAAAAATGGAGTCATGATATTTACGGTGACTTTTTCCGATGAAGCAAATCGACATGACATGCGGCGGGCCGCCGAAAGAGGTGGAGGAGAATCTTTTCACGCATCAACCGCTGAAGACTTGAAATCAGTATTTGCTGAAATCGCTAAACGGATGCCAACGTTAATCTCAAAATAGGCCGTGCCGACATCGAAAGATCCAAAGACATCTGATACTTCCAACAAACAAATCCAATTTTAATCGCCGAAACAAGTGTCCAATGCAAAAATCTAAAAGCCTGTCATTGAGTGTTTACGATCGAGCAGGCGTAACGGCTGTCGAATTCTCTCTCGTGAGTATCGTCATCTTTTTGGTCGTCTTGGCGGGGTTCGAATTCGTACAAACTAACCTGTTACGCCACACGGCCAATCACGCGGCCTACGAGGCGGCTCGCGAGGTAATGGTACCAGGCGCCAACAAACAAGAAGCAATCGATCGCGCTAAGACGGTGTTGGCATTTTTAGGGGTCAGAGAACCTGAGATTAAAATTTCACCCAATCAAATCGATGAGTCTACCGTTTCAGTTCGGGTCGATGTCATCGT
>JBGTHU010000353.1:0-2748 GCA_041745975.1 Mariniblastus sp. | reverse complement strand
CATTTTGCGAGACACCATTGGAACCCCCGATGTGATTTTGATGGGATCGGGCAGCGAAATTGGCATCTGTTTGGAAGCCGCTGAAAAATTGGAAGCACAAGGAATCCAAGCCCGCGTGGTCTCTCTCCCTTGCTGGGAACTATTCGATGAACAACCCCAGGAATACAAAGACCACGTCTTACCGGCAACTGTCAAGCGCCGCGTCGCCGTCGAAGCCGGATTGAAAATGGGATGGGAGCGATACCTGGGTGACCAAGGAGTCTTCATCGGGATGAATGGATTCGGTGCCTCTGCCCCCGATACCGTGCTCTATGAACATTTCGGAATTACCGCCAATGCCGTAGTCGAGGCGGTTGGTGACAACGCGGGAAGGATTGGTGACGTTGGATAGACGCGGGTTCAAACCCTGGAAAGGATAAGTGAGTCAGTGGTGGTCATACCCCGACAAGGCCAATAGGGTAGCGTAAAATCTGAAGGATTTACCGGGTTTTCCTACGCTTCATAGGCCAACCGCGACATCGCAGGAGATCGGTTTCGATTTGATGAACGCAACCAACGCCAATCCGCCGAATTAGTGCGAAAATCACTATTGCATCCATAGAGATTGACGCCAGGATAGCATATCCAGCCCCTATTTTGCCTATTTTGTCTGAAAAATGCCGTTAATTGAGCGATTTTCGATTTAAGCCTTTTATTTTTAATTAAAATTGCTAAAATCCCACTCTGTTTCCGCGGAATCGGTTGTCAAGCCTAGTCGGAATCCTCATTTGGAGGATCGAATTTGACTCAATGGCCAATCAATTAGCTGCCGATGAAGACACAACAGAAGAACGCCAAAAAATCTTCCCCTGGGGAATATGCCGAAATCAACGGCTAACTTCCCAAAATCAATATTTATTGCAATTAAAGTTATCAAAACATGGCCAAATCGAAAAAGAAACTTGAAGTGATCCACTTGGTTTGCGAAGAAACCGGTGACTACAACTATCACTTACGGCGGAAATCGGGGGGTGAAAAACTCCGCATTAAGAAATATTCACCGCGTTTGAGAAAACATACATTTCATATTGAAAAGAAAAAATAGGGTAAACCCTCGTTGGGGTAGGGTTCTTGGTGCGTCTGGTTGCGCTTGCCGGTTGTGCGTCGCTGATGTTGCCTCGCATGATAAAAACGTCGGCTTGGTTGCCAAATCAGCAATTTGTTCCACCGATTTTAATTTGGCTCCAATTTAAGGTACAATACGGTTCGTTTGCGAACGTCACACCAACAGACGATGTCCTCATTGGGCGTGTGGCGGAAAATATACCGTTCTTCATTTACGGGGTCATTCCGCGACTGGTCCATTCGAATTTGGGTCTTAGCATGACTCGTTCTCAACTTGGTAAAATAGATTCTGTCGTTCGCTTTGAAAGTGGATCACTTGGTTCTGCATTTGCCGTCAATACATGGCTCGCTCCGTAAATCACAATCAACCGGCCATGTTTGCCTTTCCCGGATGGGGATATCCGGTGATTGGTTCAAAGTGGTATCTGCATCTGTCAGGAGTGGTCTGCCAGTTGCCGGCCAACTTCAACCTGCGGCAACGGATGATGATTCGAATGTTGGGTGGTGTGATGAAGGCGCGAGCCGAGGAGTTAGATGGCCAGATTTTTCAAGAACGGATCATGCCATTTATGGCGGATGCGGAAAAACGCCAACCGGTGGCAATCCGTATCGGTGACCAGGTTATCAACTTACGACGACGTACCGGACGCAATGGGCACTTTCAAGAGTTTATCACCATTTCGCATCACGAATTGTCAGACCATATTCATGTCGACGACTTCGGCAACCAAGTCGTTCCCTTTGAAGCCGAATTGGATCGCAAATCGGGTTTCCAGGCACAGGGCTTAATATATTTGTTGAATAGACAGGGGTTGAGCGTCATTTCGGATATCGATGATACGATCAAGGATTCGTTTGTCAACGATCGCCAACGTCTACTTTCAAATACGTTTTTGCGCGAATTCCAGATCATCGAGGGGATGGCGGATGTCTACCGCGATTGGTCGCAGGTCGGTGCCAGTTTCCATTATGTTTCTTCCAGTCCCTGGCAATTGTTGGCTCCGCTGACGGAGATGAAAGTCAATCATCAATTCCCGTTGGGGACGCTGCACTTACGACAGTATCGGTTGCGCGATCAATTTTTTCAGAAAATGGTATTGCGGCGGCACGGTAAATCGACCGCCATTCGTTTTTTGTTGGATCATTGGCAACAGCGACAATTTTTGTTGATCGGTGACTCGGGTGAAAAGGATCCGGAAATCTACGTCAAACTGTTCCGCAAATACCCTCACCGCATCAAAGCGGTGTTGATTCGCGATTTGCACCAACGCCCCATCGATTCCGAGCGCTGGCGAACTCTTCAGCGACGCTGCCCCGAGGGCCGCTTGCAGAAATTCAAAGATGCGGATCAACTGCAAGAACTTGCCAGCCAATGGTTGCCGAGCTCGTCAGCCGATGCTTGAGTTCAAGTTTTGCAACTGGCTACCGTCTTGGCCTCCCGGACTATTCGCAAGCCGTTTTGCATCCCGACGGTTTTGCATCCCAACCGTTTTTTAACTCCATTTCTTGGAATTCAAGTACCACCCAAAACAATAAAAACTCTTAGAAAGATTTACTGCATGAATCGCGCTCACAATGAAATACGTCCCGTAAAAATCAAACGAAAATTCACCAAAAAATCCCCCGGCAGTGTGTTGTACCAAT
>JBGTHU010000352.1:0-2285 GCA_041745975.1 Mariniblastus sp. | reverse complement strand
ATTGGAGACAACGTTTTTTAGTTTTTTTGAAGAAAAGTCAGAAAAACAAGCGGCTTAGCATGATTACCAGACTAAAAAGTTGGCAGAAAATCGGAGATTTCTTGCGAACAACCTAGTGTAAGGTAAATTGTATGCCCGACCTAAGTTTGGTTTCAATTCAGCGATTTGGAGACGGGCAACCACCGGAAGTCATTCGACAACCTGCAGTTTTAGGGCTTGATCGTTCTGGAACGGTTTCCCTTGTAATCAAGAGTGAATCGGCAGCGAATTCTTGCCCAGCCAGTTTGCTGCGGTGTTTAATAGCATGACTTCGGCGTTGCTTATAAGCGAACCGGTTGAAATCGTTAATCGTCCTGAAATGTAACTGTCATCGGTCCAACGTCTTGTTGAATCGGTGGCCGGTCCGATGCAATCGATCCATTCGACTTCTTTTGTCTGGCTAAATCGTTCCAGCAACAATCCATTCAGTAAATTGCCAGGGCTGAATTTGGAAAACTCTGGTAGATAGGAGACTTTGATTGATGAATACACTCCCGACGCGGTGTAACCCAAATCAAAAGCGATACGTTGATCACCGACTTTCAGAAAGTACAACCGTGCCAATTGCTGCTGAGCCAACTGGAGGAAGCTGCGACGATAAAAATCGGCGATTCGAGGATGACTCGACATCGACGAACCATCGGCCCCTTTCCAGCCAGCATGTTCGATCTGCAGCGCCTGATGAAATGCCATTTCGAATTCATTGATCGAATTCAGCGAGATTTCTTCGACTGCGATCTGACCTTTTTGCGAGAGCTGGTTTTTGGAACGCTGGATCGTTTTTTTTGTGCTCTTGGTAACGTCTCGGTAATAGGCTTCCCAATCTTTCGGAACATGCATTTTATGAACTTCGAATCGTGGCTTGGCCCACACGCTACGACGCTGTCGCCAAAGATCCATCAGCCGCCGTTGAGCCGGCCAATCAAGGGGCAACCAGTCCAATTTCACCCGACTCAAATTCAATTGTCGAAAGCCTGCATTCAGAGCTTCCATTCGAGCGGCCGGATCGCCCACCGGCAAATCCAAAAAACAGGCTTGGAGGAACCACTCGTTCGCCAGGGACTCAGCTTCCCATCTTCCGATGCTGCCCACACCGCCGATTGAACGTCGCCTCAAAGTCATCGGAACGGCCGTTACCAGTTGATCCCCGGAACGAACCAACACCACTCGCAAGCTATCTTGCAATTCAAAAGCTTCGACAAAATTGCAGATCGGTTCAGCCCGATGAAAGGCCACGTGCGATTGACTAAGTTCCCATAACTGGTTCCAACACTGGGTGTGCGATTGAAACGACTCCCAAGAATCGATGATTTGCGCTGTCAACATGATTTGGGTTCCTCAATTTTCGGTGCTGTTCTTGAATTTGGATTTGGCGAGCTGGCATTTAACACGATGGACTTCGCTCGGCGGGCGGTCAACCAGAGCGAGTGTTTCAATTGGGAGATCCAGCGGGGAGCAATCATCCGCGTTCGATACAATTCGATACGATTCGCTCCCCAACCTCGCTTGTAACTTTCATCTCCTCGTAGGAAATCGAATGAGGACTTACCCCGCTGCATCGTCCACTCCAGACCGAAGTTGTTGATTAAGTGTCCCGGTTCCAGATGCGAGTAATCGGGATCGATCCCCGATTGATACATCATGGTGCAATCGGCAGAGAGCAACAGCAGCGTCGCGGCGATAGGTTTCTGCTGATGGCTGACCAGTCCCAGCACAACCTGTCCAGTTTCGCTCAACTCCAAAACGGTTTGCTTCAGGAAACGTTCGAACTGAGAGTCGGTAAAACAACCTGGCTGGCCAAGGGCAGATCGACGTTTTTGATGCAAGCGAACAAAATCTTGCCAGCCTTCTACGATCTGGCCTGCCGTTGTCATCCAGTGAATCTCGATTTGTTTATTTTCCAGCAAGCGTTTCGCCTTATTGCTTTTTCGCTGATGAGATTTGCAAAATAATTTTCGCAAAGCGGGCCAGTCCGCTGGAAAATCGACTCGCCACGAACTCTCGATCGGAGCAACATGTTCAGTCCAGCCATTGGCTGACAGTTTTGCCCACAGGAATTCGATGGTGGGTTCGTTCCCTCGATGCCCCTCGCATTCAATTCGGTCTAATGCACCAAATTGTTGTTGGAAATCTGCTGATTGAATCCATTGAGCTGTTCGTGTGGCTACCCGTTCTTCCCAGCCACTGCGGGAAAGTAGTCGCAAATAGTCGCTGGAGACCTTTCCGTCGCCCAAGAATCGCAGCAC
>JBGTHU010000351.1:0-2029 GCA_041745975.1 Mariniblastus sp. | reverse complement strand
TCGGACTTTGCCTTGCATGAATTTTTCGACGGTTTCCAATTTTTCGTCGCTGATGCTGATTAACTGCACACCCTTGTCAGAGTACTTGGCTTGGGTCTCGCTCAAGTGGGGCATGGAGGCGATACATGGACCACACCAAGTTGCCCAAAACTCGATCACATAAACCGTATCCGATTTCAAACGCGTGGTGTGTTCAAAATTTCCTTCGCCATCACTGTACCAATGTTCAATATCCAAATCGGGTGCTTTCGAGCCGATGGTAAACGAGGGCAATTGGATGTCGGGTTCTTGAGAAAGCACCGGCGAGATAGCAACGGCTAAAGCCAGCCCCAAAAATTGATGGGTCTTCATGATTGAGAATTTTTGTGACATTTGAGTTTTCCAATTTTTCCAATGGTAAGAAAGATATACGTTCGATTATCGAATTATCGAACACTCGATTTTATACTCTTCGCCCAGCAAAACAAGGATTATCAGCGTACTTGAATGGCAGAAAAGGGGATTAAACCCTTTGGATTCGAGTTCATTTTACAGGTTTTTATCGTCTGACCGGAGAGAATCGGAACCCATTTCTGATCCACATATTTCGGCTCATGATCGGTGAAAGGTTGTGAAATTTGTTAAAAAGCCCACTTCGGAGTACAATGAGTATTGTCGGGCAAGGCATTCGATTAAATTAATCGTCTTCTTTGGAAGGAAACCTATCGTGAAAAAAATGTTGCTTTTACCCCAACCGCTCCGTTTTGAAACCGTATCGTTTGTTGTCTGCTATCTCATGGCTGTGACGATTAACCCGGCGGCCTCATTGGGCTCCTCTTGGGCGGCGGTTCCATTGGGGGCTTGCCAAGAGGCCAACCCGGCGGTCACCGATCAAGATTCCGATCGAAAGTTAAATGCAGAGGATCCCCAAGATGCGTCATCCGACAAACCCAAAGTTCCCGAAATTTCTGACTCACCCCGTTGCATTGATCCCAGCGAGTTCATGCCGGAGAAATTGATTCGGCGGGCGACTCAAGACTTTCGCTCGTCATCTATCGCTGAACTGATCCAGTGGCTGCAAACCGAACAAGGTTTAACCGTTTTGCCACAACAGTCGGAACTTGATGAGACCAGAGTCCTTTTGAGTGACCCGGTCGATGATTGGCTCAATAATGAGCCGATCTATGCGATACTCGACCGCTTGAGCGTACAAAAAATCGGCTGGTATTACCAGGACGAAATTATCTATTTGACAACCAAGGCAAAAGTCAGCCAGCGATTGACTACGACTCCCTATTATTTGGGCGAATTGTTGGACGATCGATTTGATGGCGGAACGATTCAGACAATCATCGAAACGACCATTGCTCCTAGAAGTTGGGAAAATGAAGATGGTGATGGACGGATCAATCGAGTAGGTGACATGATCTTTGTTCGCAATACCGAAGAAATTCACCGCAGCGTGCGAGCTTTGATGTTGGCGTTGAGCAAGCCTGGCCGGCAGACATTTCTGGGGACGGCTACGGCGAATATCGATTTGAGAGATCGCCTGAGCCACAACGTGACGATCGATTACCAGGATTTTCCGTTGGTGGAAGTGCTGGCCGACTTGTCAAAAAAAACTGAAACCAATATTCGACTGGACTTGTCCTCGATCCGATCGACTCGTATTCGCGACCGGCAACCGATCACGCTGAAATTGGAAGACCGACCACTCTCGCTGGTGCTGGATTATTTGGTCGGCGAATTGGGATTGGCCTGGGTGATTCGTGATGGAGTGTTGTGGGTGACGAATCACAGATCAAACCAAGCGGGATTCCTCACCGCAGTCTACGATGTGCGAGACTTGTGTGTTGACGAAAATGAGTCAATGGGATTAGCCGAAGCGATCGTGTCGCAAATGCCCGGTTTATTTAGCCAAGACGATGGGGATGCGGAACTGGAGTTTGCTAAACCGGGCACCATGGTTGTGTGGGCAAGTGAAAACACTCATGCGGAATTGCTCGATTTGCTGGAGAAATATCGGTTCGCTTTGCGAAATTCAAAAGTT
>JBGTHU010000350.1:0-6394 GCA_041745975.1 Mariniblastus sp. | reverse complement strand
GTATCCCCAAAGTGTAGGGTTCCAGGGAACCCCGAGTAGATGCAGACCATGCCCGACAGATACGGCGCCCGCCACGATGTCTTGATCTCCCCGATTACCCAGCTGTCCCATGAATTCATAATCGTAGTGAAACTGGTCGACGTTTCCCAGCACGCGAGAGCCGACGGTGTGCAGATTAAAACCATCCACTGGTTGACCAAACTCTGGACGCGGATCGGTATTGCTGAGGAACAGATAGTAGTGATCCCAAACCACTTGGGGGGATGGGCGGGTCGTCAGCCAAGCACCGACAAAATGCTGATTGCCGTCCACCTCATCGAGGCTCGAGCGGTCTACCAAAACCGGTTGACTCCACCACAAATCAATGTCTCGATGCTCGTCCCGATTGAAAAAACGGACCCCTTGAAAGGTTCGCCGAGTGTTAGCCCAATCCAGAGTGGAAACCAATCGTTGAGATCCCATATTCAGCTCCTGCCGACCCAGCCGAGCGTACCAGGGAGCGGCTTGGTTGTTTCGTCCTTCCCCCAAGCGAACATCGACAAACAAATTCAAAAAGTCGGAGCGATTTTCTTCGATCGGTAACGGCGGCAATATCCCATTGAATCGATGAGCATCAATGTATTCGACGTAGAAACGAAATCGATCCAAGTAAGACAAATCGGCAAACAACCTGGTTCGAATCAGGTCGAAGTCTTGGTTGACGCCCGACAGGCGCGAGTTCGTTTCACTTACATGTCGCCACCAAGCCGATCCGCCCAACGTCAACAACCAGCGACTGCCCAGCTGTTGTCGTTTCAAATCGTCGCTCCAACTCCAATAGCCATCGATGGTATCCAGGAATTGCCAATTAACATCGAAGAAGGAAGGGGCCATCAAGGCAAAGGGCGGGTAAGGCTGAGCTGGTGGCTGATCTCGGCAGCGCTGCCTCAACACGTCTTGGAATGAATAGTATCCGTGACCCGACGGGGGAACTCCTAAATTTCCCGTTCGTCCGGGGCGCTGCAAAACCGGAAGGTCTTTCCAATACGAATCGAGGCGCAGGATTGGTTGATCGAAATCGAGTTCTCGTTCGCTCAGTCCACTTTTGGCATCACCGGCCACGATTGGCGGTAACGGTAAGTCAATCGGAGATCGGCTGAAGTCGAATTCAATACCGCTGTCGGAATTCAATAGATCTTGAAAGCGAAATGCCGTGTTGGTCCGCTCCGATTCAGTCTGCTTAGCCAAATTGTTGGACGGCGATTGTTGGGCGAACAGGGAGGAGGGCAGCGAGAGCAAATTTCCCCAAACAATTATTGCCAACAGCAAACATTGCGTCAGCCAAAATGGGGTGATTGGTTTATTTATTAAAAACAAAGTTGCCATCGATCGTACTCCAAGGACTTCCAATTGCTACGTTGTCGATGTTCACTGGTTAATTTTCATGAGCGAGTCGTTTAAAAGAAACTATTTTGAATTTAGATCCATGTCGCAATGGTAGCGGACGAGCGCGAGCCCTGCGGTATTCGTTACACCGGTACGGCCCGTGCCGTGCCAGTTTATTGTGACACCGGACGGCTCGCGCCGTTCCGCTATCATGCGAGACAGTTCCGTAAGCCGTCTGCAGCATCATCCGTAAGACATGGCACCATTATTGTTTCGGCAGCAAGGATTAAGACACTTAAATAAAATGTATCGATTGTAGGGGTTTTTGCGGGAGGTTGAAAATAGTGTATACTTCATTGAAACAATTTAATTCTGTTTCTACGATTGGAGAGTCATATGAAATCTATTTACCGCGCATTTATTCTCATAACTGTCACTGGGGTTTTTTGTTTGGGGATGTTAGGGTCTCCGCCAATTATGGCCCAAGATCAGGCCGAAAGTCATGCGGAGGGTTTTAAGTCATTATTCGATGGTAAAACATTATCCGATTGGCAGGGCAGGGAAGGGCTGTGGCGGATCGAAGATGGCGCGATTGTCGGGGAAACCACTCCCGATAAAAAAATCTCTCAGAATGAATTCTTGGTCTGGCAAGGAGGTGAATCGGGTGATTTTATTCTTAAAACCAAGTTTCGTGTATCGGGATCAGAACGAGCCAACAGTGGTATCCAGTTTCGCAGTCAACAGCAGCCCGACGGGCGGATGGTCGGCTATCAAGCCGATATCGATGCCTCGGGACGCTATGTCGGAATTATGTATTCGGAAGGAACAGGTCGAGGAATTTTGTGCGAACGGGGAAACAAAGTTACGATCGCATCTGACAAATCAATCGTGTCCGAAACCGTCACCGATTCCGCCGAATTGCTTAAGAAAATTGACTTGCAAGACTGGAACGAAATGGAAGTTGAAGCTCGCGGGAACCATTTAGTCGTAAAAATCAATGGCCATGTGACTGCCACGGTCGTGGATAATCACCCCGAGTTGGCGGCGACCAGCGGCCTGATTGGTTTTCAACTGCATGTTGGGCCGCCGATGAAAATCGAATTCAAAGATATTTTCATTAAGCAATTAGAGGACAAATAGGGGGCAAACTGGGAGGTTTTAGCGGGCAGGTTTTTCACCCGGCAAGCTAACCACGGTTCAATTTGTAATCGCGGGCTTAAACCCTGTAATCCCCACTTTCGGCCCAACTTTCCAGAGCCTGCCGGATATCCTATCTTGCCCAGCCCTTGCAGGCTGTAAAATTTGCCCAGGCCACTTGAATTTCCTATTTTCGCAACTATCTTTTAAGGTGCAGCAAAAGCTCTACGTGAAAAGGGGATGGCTCGATTGGGCGAAAGGCCTTCAAGGAGAGCCGGAAACCGGAAGGTTTACGGTTTTTCGGGAACCGAAGGGCGTTGGCCCGTCCGCCAACATTTTCAGGCAGAGCCCGGCTGTTTCGCCTACAAGAAGTGCATTTTTAACAGGAGTTCATGATGAAATTGCGTTTATCAGGATTGTTTTTTGAATTAAGACAATTCGCAGTGATGGCCTTGGCAACGATATTGGTTGCCGGTTCGGGCTCAATGGCTACTGCTGACAGCTGGGGTGGCAGTTGGGGCGGAAGCTCCGGTGGCAGTTCCGGTGGTAGCTGGGGAGGAAGCAGTGGGGGAAGTTCGGGTGGGTTGTTTGCCGGTCGCCGTCCGATACGCAACTTACTAGGTCGTATTGGCGACCGTATTCACGGAAATCGTGGCGGCTTCGGCAGCAGTGGCGGTTCCAGCGGTGGCTCGGTGGGCTATGTCAGCCACGGTTCTTTTGGTAGCAGCGGTGGCAGCAGCGGCGGATTCCATGGATCATCCGGCGGCTTTGGTTCGCATGGTTCGACTATGGGCTACTCCTTGGGCTCGGTCGGCCACTCGGTTCCGATAACCAGTGGCTATTTGGGTACCGTACCGATGATGCATTCGCCAGGAAACATCATGACACCGGGACCGGTAATGACCAGTCCAGCGGGAGATGCGGATGAATTCCGTCCCGTTGATGGGATTAATTTTGAAGGATCCAATGGTTCGAACAACTACTATCCACCTGCCAATCCGACCGATGGGAATAATGATTTCGACGGCAGCACACGGGTCGGCGATTCATCGACGACAGCATTGACGTTGCGTCTGCCGGCTGAAGCCAAGGTTTATATTAATGACCAAATGACTCGCACTCCTGGGGATGTGCGAAAATATGTGGCGAAAAACCTGACACCGGGACAAGAGTATTTCTACCATGTCAAGGCGGTGATTGAACGCGATGGCAAGGAAACCGTGCGCAGCGAGATGGTCTCGATTCCAGCTGGTGGTGCCAAAGTGGTTGATTTCGATTTTTCTAACGCGACCACGACACTGGCGCTGAATGTTCCTGAAGATGCTCAAGTCAAATTGTGCGGCAAAGAAACAAAAGCGGTCGGAAAAGAACGATATTTTTCCACCGAACGGCTTTCTGAGGGAGAGTCTTGGGAAGGTTACCTGGTTGAGGTCACCATTGAACGAGACGGCAAGACTTATCAACGTCAACAAGAAATCCAATTGGTGGGTGGAGGAACCTATCAGTTGAATTTCGAGTTTGATTCAGCCAGCGACATGTTGGCCGTGAAATAATTGATTGCTTTTTGCGATCCGATTAAGTTTGATCTAAAGACTTCGGCTCTGGAAACGGGGAGCCGAAGTTTTTTTGTGGTTACGTTGCAACATATCGCAGGCTTTGATAGATTCATCGGTTATTGTCTCGGCGGGAGCCTCGATCTCCCTTCCTGTCCGTGAACAGTCACTTAGATAAAAAAGATTGCATCGTCATACCCCAACTGTTTAATTGCCAGTATGCCCATGAAGAAACGGAAGACCCAGTCGACGGATCGATCTGCGATGCCGCAGCCTGGAAGTCAGTCCAACCCCGCTTGCGCCGATCAACTTCAACACCCATCGACGGCTCAGGCGGCACCGCTGGCGCAGACGGGGGCCGGTATCTTCATTCCAGCAGGTTATCCCTCATCCGCTTGGCGGTGGGTAATGTCGTGTCTAATCGGTGGGTATCTGTTGGTGGTGGTGTTGGGGCCGTTGTCCAATCCGGTCGGTCCGGAATTTTTGATTCGCCCGTTGGCTCGTGCGGTGTCACCGATTCATCGGGGTTTGTTTTTAGGGCATGGCTATCGATTCTTCGGGCCTGATCCCGGCCCCAGCCACATTGTGGTTTATCGAATTGTCGATAGGGCAGGGGAGGGGATTGAAAAGCGTTTCCCTGATCGAGACGAAATCTGGCCGCGATTGCTTTATCATCGCTGGTTTATGCTGTCGGAAACTGTCTATCAGGAAATCGGCTTTTTGCCGGACGAGGAAACTTTTCAAGGAAATGATCAAGAACTTGGACGTCAAATTGAAGCCTTAAATCGACGTGGTAAAAAAGCGTTGGCGAAGCGACTGACGGACGAGCGTGCTCGACTGCAAGTCCAGTTCCAAGATTCAAGAGAGCGCTTCGATCGATTGATCGAAGCGATTGCCAAGCAATTGTTGGTACGTCATCAGGGAGAATCAATCGAGTTGTTTTTGCAAGAGCGATCGATTCCGTTCCCCGTGGCAGTGTTGACCGGGCAATCGATTGATGATCCCGATTTTCTTTCTCCTTTGAGAAAGCTGGGCGACTATCGCTTGGATGCTGACGGGAATTTGCATCCCCTGTTTGCGGAAGAGGCCGAGTGATGAAAAAAGAACAGACCGATCAACGGGTAGAACAGCCGTTGGAATATCAAGCACGACGATCAACTCAGCAGGGCAGGGCAGGGGAGATGGTGATCCGGTTTTTGAAACAATGGATTGCTGGCTGGAATTATTTTTGGTTTGCACCACGTTCAGCGACATCAATTGGACTGATGAGGATCGTTGTGGGCTGCTGCGTGATTTATAATTTGCTGGTTTGGTCATTAGAGTTGTCGACTTTTGTCGGACCGGAGGGGATGTTGCCGACCACTTACCGAGAGCTGTATTTTGGTCAACCGGCCTGGAGTCATTTCGATTGGTTGCCAGCTGGCAACGCGATTTGGATCGTTCATGGAATCGCAATTGGCGTGGCGGTTTTGTTTATGTTGGGAGTTGGCACTCGGGTTGTCTCCTTGCTGTCCGCAGCGATCATGATTTCGTATGCCAATCGAGCGACCGGAGCGTTGTTCGGTTTTGATCAAGTCTTAGTCATGCTCTGCTTGTATTTGGCGATTGGTAACTCGGGAGGGTCGTTTTCGGTTGACCGTTGGTGGCAGATCCGCAAGAAAAAAATGAAAGTCAATGAACCCTTACAAGGAAGGCCGGAAGACGCCGGCGAGGAGTCAGTTGACGCAGTCAAAAACCGGTTGAGGGGAGCTGTTTCAGCAGATCAGCGGACCGGAATGGATGGCGATGGGGCAGGGGAGGGGAGTGGTGGATTTTGGCGGGTTTGGTCAGGCTGGGATCACGCCCACGTGTCAACCAATGTGGCCATCCGCTTGATCCAATTGCACTTATGCTTGATCTATTTTTATGCGGGATTGGGGAAGTTGCAAGGTGAGACTTGGTGGACGGGGCAAGCGATTTGGTTTTCCGTGGCAAGTTACGAATACCAGACAATGGATTTGACTTGGTTGAGTGATTACATGGGATGGGTGGCGTTCTTGACCTTGGTTACGGTGTATTGGGAGGTCACTTACCCGGCTTTAATTTGGTCTCGCTTGACCCGGCCCATCGTGTTGTTAATCGCGCTGATGACTCATTTGGGGATCGGATTGGCAATGGGTATGATGACATTCGGTTTGATCATGCTGGTTGCCAATTTCTCTTTTGTGGAACTGGGCAGTCGGCCGATCAAGCGACACCTGTCTGACAGTTGAGCAAAAGGATATAATCGGCGTCCCTGATACAATCAGCGACCATTCAAATTTATTTTAGAAAACATCATTTTGACCCTATGAAAAAAC
>JBGTHU010000349.1:0-6540 GCA_041745975.1 Mariniblastus sp. | reverse complement strand
ATCGACCAACACCCCTCCATTGGCTTCCGCTACCGCCGCAACATCGTCCGTCGGTTGGTATTCAACAATCGTCATTCCGTTTTCAGTTTCGATAATGGCGAACAAATTCATTGTCAATTTTCCTCCTGATTGGCGGGGCCTAAACAGTACAGCATTTTTTCACTTCGAAAAATCAATTCTCCCGTTCCGTTAACTGCCGGGGTGGCATTGAACAGGGAATCATCATTGGGGAATTGATTGCTGGCAACCAGATTGAATGCCGAACTTGAGCTGAGGATAAAGACTTGACCGTTACGCTGAGTGAGAATCACATTATCACCGATGGCGATGGGTGAAGCATAATCACCGGCCGGGCTGCGACGTTGGCCTTGTTCGCCAGCTGGCTGTTCCGCTTTCAATCGTTCTCGGTAGATATATTCACCTGTTGCTGCGTCGGCACAATAGGCGATGCCGCGGGAATTCCAATACAATCTACCATTGACGAAGATGGGAGTACCAATTCCGGCGGCCAACGGCTTTTGCCAAACGACATGGGTAGAAGTGACGTCTCCTGAACCACCACAGCGAATCGCAATCGCTTGGCCCCCTCGACCTCCCATCGCATAGACAACGCCATTCCCCTCGGCGAGGCTAGCGCATGTGGTGTTGGTCACTGGAGATTCCGCTTCCCAGAAAACCTCTCCGTTGGCCGAATTGATCGCCAACACTTTGCCGGGCATGGAGAAGACCGTTTCGGTTCGTCCATTGACATCCACCAAGACCGGAGTTGACCAAGAATTACCAAAAGTATCATCTTCGATTTTCCATTTCACATCGCCTGAATTTTTGTCCAATCCAACAATCGAGCGTCCTTCATTACCCGCATTCACCACTAAGACGTTTCCAACCAAAATTAAGCTGGAACCGCCTCCCCATTTGGCTGGATCGGATTGCGTTCCCACGGTAGTCCGCCACAACTCCTTCCCTTCCAGATCGAAAGCCAGCACACCGCTTTTGCCCAGAAAGACAAACAGATGTTTGCCGTCGGTTACCGGTGTGCTGCTGGCGTAGCCGTGCTCTTGGATGAATCCTTCAAATACGTCCTCGTCGGTTGCCGGGATATCGACTTGCCAGGCGACCTTTTGAGCTGCGGTGTCAATACAAATCACGTGGCGAACCAATTCCCGGGGGTCGCCTGGCGTCTCGCGTTCCAACCCGTATCCGGAGTAGCTGGTCAGAAAAATTTTGTCTCCCAAAATGATCGGACTGGAGGAGCCTTTGCCAGTTAGTTCCAGTTTCCATTTCAAATTGGCATCCCAATTCCACTCGGTCGCCAATGCGGCACCTTCACTGCTCAAGCCCGCCCCGTTGGGACCGCGGAAGCGAACCCAGCCATCTTCGTCGTTGCCGAAAAGCGTCGCTTGTGTACATAGCAGACCCATTAATCCGCCGACGAATAAAAAACGGTAAGTCAACTTGATTCGATGTGAGACAATCATTCTTGTTCCCTTTGATGATCCTTGAGGAATGGTTTTGCTCGGTGTTGAAAGCGATTAGTCAAAATTTATTCCCGGCAAGCCCTAGCTATTAAATATACCAAAATTGTCGCCAAGTACCAACTTGGCTTGGAATTAGCAAAAACGGCCTTTTTTCATGAGACGCTATCTGAAAAAGGGGGCTGACCCTCTCCGGCGAGACCAAATACATCGATAAATCGCTCGTCTCCAAAGGGTCAGCGCTCTTATTCAAAAAACCGCTTGAATGGACGTTTGGCATGTGAACTTAAAATCATCCCATGTCTCCGGTTGTCATTGTTGCCGGTCTACTAGAGATCTTTCCATCATGTTAGACTCAATAAAAAGTCTTAAATTATTGTAAACGTTCACGGGTCAATAGTTAGGTCGAGGCTCCCGCCGGGACAAACCCCACATGTTGCATTGGCAATGAATTGTCTCGGCGGGGGCCTCGATCTCCCTGCGAATTCTGCCGTTTTTGTCGGGCGACTAATCGCCGTGAGCGGTTGCAATTGACGTACAAACAAAACGACATAATAGGGCCATTCTATGACCGATGAAGCGACACCATCCGTATCTCCCGAAGTCATTTCTAATGAGTCAGCCTCGGAAACGAAAAAAACATTCCCATCATTGCAAGCCCATTTTCGTTGCTTGGCCGGTTGTCCTGGGAAGCATTCCGTTTATGACGTAATCTACCGCTGTCCGCAATGCGATTCCCTCTTGGAAGTTCATCATGAAATCGAACCACTCAAAAAAACCAGTTCTTACAAATGGCAACAACTATTTGATTCTCGCGCTGCCACCACTGCATGGCCATTTGGCAGCGGGGTCTGGGGCATGCGAGAATGGGTGATCCCGGACTTGCAGGACGAAAACATTGTCAGCATGTACGAGGGGAACAGCAATCTGTTCTGGGCAGATCGATTGGGCAAGCAACTTGGTGTTCCCGAACTCTGGATCAAGCTCTGCGGCAACAGTCACACCGGCAGCTTCAAAGATCTGGGGATGACAGTATTGGTCAGTGTCGTAAAACAGATGATCAGTCGACCGGGAAATCCTGTCCAAGCCGTGGCTTGTGCCAGCACGGGAGATACTTCGGCTGCGCTAGCCGCCTATGCAGCTTACGCCGGGATCCCGGCAATTATTTTCTTGCCGGCTGGAAAAGTCAGTACCGCTCAATTGATCCAACCGGTGGCCAATGGAGCCCATGTGATGGCGCTGGATACTGACTTCGATGGCTGCATGAAGATCGTCCAAAGAGTTACTGAAGATAATAGCATCTATTTGGCCAACTCAATGAACAGCCTGCGGATCGAAGGCCAAAAAACCGTGGGAATCGAAATTTGCCGCCAGTTCGACTGGGAGATTCCCGACTGGATCATTGTTCCCGTGGGAAATTTGGGCAACATCAGCGCGTTGCACAAAGGATTTCAGTTACTGATCGATTTAGGGATCATCCCAAAGATGCCACGATTGGTGGCCGCACAAGCCGCCAATGCAGCTCCCTTTTATCACTCGTTTCAAAATCAATTCCAGCAAAAGGTTTCGGTAACTGCTGGCGAAACACTGGCCAATGCAATTCGCATTGGCGATCCAGTCAGCTACCCCAAAGCAGTTAAAGCGATTCAGGCCAGCGATGGCATTGTCGAACAAGCAACTGAAGCAGAGTTGGCCGAAGCTTGTGCCAAAGCCGATATGACAGGCATGTTTACCTGCCCCCATACTGGCGTGGCATTGGCCGTATTAGAAAAATTAGTACGTCGTGGTGTGATCCAATCCGACCACCGAACGGTCATCGTCAGCACGGCCCACGGTTTGAAGTTTACGGATTTCAAAGTCGGTTACCATGAAAAACAATTGGACGGGATCGAGAGTCGTTTTGCCAATCCACCCCGCTACTTGCCTGCAGATGTTGACAAAGTGAAACTAGTAATCGATCAAATCTTTCTGAAAAACGTTCGCCCTACATGAAAATCTTATTGACCAATGACGACGCCTGGGATGCGGAGGGATTGGCGGTGCTGCGGCAGGCGGTGAAGGAATTGGAACTGGGCGAAGTTTGGACGGTGGCACCGCTGCACCCGATGTCAGGTATCAGCCATCGTATCACGTTTGAACAACCGCTGACATTGCAGCAAACCGACAAATTCAGCTACACACTCGACGGAACCCCGGCCGACTGTGTCCGGGTTGCCTGCAGCCAACTCAAACAGGAATTTGACTGGGTGTTATCAGGCATCAACAATGGAGCTAATTTGGGGACTGATATCTATCTCTCAGGCACCGTGGCGGCGGCCCGCGAGGCCGCATTTCACGGTATCCGCTCCATCGCATTGTCTCAACATCGTTGTCGCTTCAATGCCGATTACGATTGGACTGCCACTCTCTGGATGGCACGGCACACCCTGAAGCGGATGCTAGCGGATGAATATCAAGATTCATCCGATTGGGAAAATGTCTCGGCCATCAATGTCAACTTTCCCGACCAATTTCATCGGCGATCTGCAACGGACAACAGCGTAACCTGCCAGGAATTGGCTCCTGCCGATAAAACTCGCTTCATTGAATCGTTGAGCATCGTTGATTGTCCGGCTGACAAACAGCCTTTGCCCAGCGAATTCCGAATCGACGATCAAGGGCGTTTGATTTACTGCGGGAAATATAATCTTCGCGCGCGGACAACCGGCTGCGATATCGAGGCCTGTTTTGGCGGTGCGATTACCATTTCCCGATTGTTGTTTTAAAAAATTCCCCTTAAGTGTTAAATTCGCAAAGTCCGGTGGTAAAATAAAAAACCTAAATTAGAAATTGTGATGAAAGTAAATCGGTGTGCCGCGCCGGCCGGTTGATCCGGTAGGACGGAAAGTTTTGGAAGGAGTAGTCTCGATCAGTTGCATCCTATCAACCCACAAAAC
The DNA here is from genome assembly GCA_041745975.1 of Mariniblastus sp. GTDB lineage: Bacteria > Planctomycetota > Planctomycetia > Pirellulales > Pirellulaceae > Mariniblastus. The sequence goes on along the minus strand of JBGTHU010000349.1, from coordinate 2,129 downwards.
TTCCGTCCCGCTCAGACGAGCGGGCTGTTTGTAAACTTCATAAGTTGCCTTTTTCTGCGTTAAACAGAATTTATCGAAGGCGTTTAATATCAGAATCTATATGCGGGTGCTTAAGGCGCATAATCTCGGTAATCGGTTACGTTTTTTTCCCCAATAGTTTTAGTCGAGACGCGAAATCGTTAGAAGTATCTGAAAAAGGAGTCTGACCCTCTAAGGCGAGACCAAATACCTCGATAAATCGCTCGCCTCCAATGGTTCCAGCTTTCTTTTTTAGATAATCTTTAAGCGTAAAAACATCTTTAAGCGTCAAACAATTAATCGAGCGGTGTAAATAATGGAAATTAAAGTGAGTTCACAGTCATCGCAATATCGTCCGTTGAGGATTTGGATTCCTATCGTGCTGGTGGCTTTCATGGTGGTAGCTCGCTACGTGCCAACTTGGTTGCCAGAAATACCGATGGTTTGGATGGTGGGGGCATTTGTGCCGGCAACATTGGGGATTTTGATCATGTTGTGGTGGCTGCTGCTCTCTCGAGCCACTTGGATTGAACGCGTGGTAGGCATCATCGGTGTAAATGCTGCGATGGTAGGGGCGACGCTGTTAATGGATGAAACGATGTTGGGGCCGCCGATTGTCGTCTTGATGTTTCCCTTGACGCTGGCTGCCTTCGCGATTTCCTTGATTTGTCTGTCGCAAACGTTAGCGTTTCGCCGTACCTCCGTGGCGGTTTTGGTTTCGCTGTTGTCCGCCAGTTTTGCAGTGGGATTGAAAAACGATGGTGCAACCGGAGATTTCAGTTTCGGTTTTGCTTGGCGTTGGCAACCCACGCCCGAGGAACAATTTTTGGCCGACCGACAAAACAACCCGGTGGCCACTGCCGAGGAGAGAAGACGTCGTCCCACGGAGGCTAATTTTCTGGATCCTCAATGGCCCGGTTTTCGTGGACCGCATCGAGACGGAATTCAACGGGGAATTGAGTTTTCATCGGATTGGCAGCAGCAACCTCCGCAAGAGCAATGGCGCGTCCGAATTGGCCCAGCATGGTCGTCATTTGCGGTCGCCGATTCTTTTCTGGTGACTCAGGAACAGCGGGGGGAGAGCGAAGCGATTGTCTGTTATGACGGGGAAACGGGTGACGAGGTTTGGGCTCAGGAAATCAAATCGCGGTTTTTTGATGCACTGGGAGGACTGGGCCCCCGATCGACCCCCACGATCGACAAGGGATTTGTGTACGCGCTCGGTGCCGAGGGGTGGATGGTCAAATTGGCAGCGGCCAGCGGAGAAATCATTTGGCAAGTCGATCTGCGAGAATTGACAAAACAGCCGCCACCGATGTGGGGATATTCCTGCTCACCACTCGTTTTCCAAGACCTGGTGATTGTGCATGCCGCCGGAATTGACGATAAGGGGGTGGTCGCATTTGACTCCAATAGTGGAGGAATACGTTGGTCCGTGGCGACCGATAAAGATTCCTATAGCTCGCTCCACTTGACCCATTTTTTTGATCAACCGCAATTGGTGTTTTTGGGAAGTCAGGGAGCAAAGTTTTTTGATCCGTTAACCGGCGATGAATTGTTAACTCATGATTTCAAGATACCCGGCTACCGAGCGCTACAGCCGGCTGTGGTGGATTCCAAGCGATTGCTGTTCACCAGCGAATATGCAGGGGCTCGTTTGATCGAGTTACAGCAAACCAATCAAGGGCTCGAATCCCGTGAAGTTTGGACGTCTCGAGGAATTAAGCCCGATTTTAATGACTTGGTGGTGCATGATCGTTTCGCCTACGGTTTCGACGGATCGATTTTTACATGCCTGGACTTGAGCGACGGTAAACGCCGATGGAAAAAGGGCCGGTACGGCAAAGGACAAGTCATCTTGCTGGCCGATTCGGAATTATTGCTGGTTGTTTCCGAAAAAGGAGAATTGGTATTGTTGGAGGCGACCCCTGACGAGCACCGCGAAATTCATAAATTGCAGGCCCTTGACGGGAAGACCTGGAATCACCCGGTGGTCGTTGAAGATCGGTTGTATCTCCGCAATGCCACCGAGGCGGTGTGCTATCGCCTACCTACTCGTTGAAGATGGCGAGGCATTTAGAAACCGCTGAAGCGGACAAATGCCCGGCCGG
>JBGTHU010000348.1:0-9479 GCA_041745975.1 Mariniblastus sp. | reverse complement strand
ATTTAAACAAAGGCTGGCCTGGTTGCATCACGGTGCCCAAGGCTTGATCCGCAACTTCAAAAACCACAAATTCCTGATAGCCCAGCGAATCTGGCACGGTGATCTGAGTGTATTTTTGAGACTGGGTCGCCTTAAGTAATTCTTGTTTGAGCTCGACCAGTTTTTCGTGAACCTCAACCAACTCCAGCATCACTTTCGCTTTTTCATCGGCCACGAATGCTTCTCGACGTTTTTGCAGTGACTCGACTTCTTTTTGAATCTCTTCACCGCGACTGGTAGACTCTTGCCACTTCATTTGGGCGTCATTAGTTTGCAGGCGAGCGGAGATCAGTTCCAGTTCGGACTTACTTTGCCGTTCACGGAGTGCTTCGATTTTTTCCAGGTAGGAGGAATAGTCATCGTGATTTCGTTTTTGGATTTTGGCGGTTTCCAAGTTATTCTTGTGGGTTACGTTCAATCTCCGTTCGTCAGCGTCGAACTCCGCCAATTTTGCATTCAGGGCAGCTTGGCGGTCTTGATACAATTGCATCTGCGTCACCCAATCCCGATCGAACTCTCGGCCGGCGATGTCGAAGGGCAAGTTGTCTTTTTCAGCCGTAAGCCGCGAGTAAACGGCTTCCAATAGCGCTTGGCGAGTCTTCAGGATATTTACATCGGCGTCGGAAACCGTCGGATCGAGAGTCGCCAGGACTTGGCCGACGGTCACGCGATCACCAAACCGCACATTAATGCTGCGGATCGGCGAGGGAAGTTTGGCATCCACCACGATCGGCGAGACCGAGGTGATTAATTTACCCTCGGCGACTACAATTTGATCGACTTTTGCCCACCAAGCCCAGGCCACGGTAGCGCACAGCAACCCCATCACGGTATACAACGTCCACCTGGCTGAAGCAGGCACTGCTTGTTTTTCTAATTCGACCACATCGGGCTGGAATTCGATTAAGACCGAATCGATTTTTTGTCGGTCTTCGAAGGCTTCCCATTTGGCTCGGCGACGTTTTTCCAAATATCGCTCGCGTGGGGTCTCTTTTATCCCCGTCCCATTTGTTGATACCATAAATCTTGATAGACCTTGCTTGTTTTAAGTAACTGTTGATGATTGCCCATGGATTCGACTTGGCCCCGCTCTAGCACAATGATCGAGTTGCACCCGACCAAGGTTGCAAGGCGATGTGAGACGATGATCACGGTTCGACCGCGGGCGATGACCCGCAAATTTTTCTGAATGATGGCTTCGGATTCTGGATCGAGTGCACTGGTGGCTTCGTCGAAAATTAAAACTCGCGGATCCTTTAGTAGCGCGCGAGCGATTGCCAATCGCTGCCTTTGGCCCCCCGACAGATTGCTCCCATTTTCTTCTAGCATCGTATCGTACGACTGGTTCATTTGCTCCACAAACTCGGCGGCCCCCGCCATTCTGGAGGCGTAAACGATCTCTTGAAAACTGGCGTTGGGTTTGGACATCGCAATGTTGTCCCGCACCGTCCCGCGAAACAGAAAATTGTCTTGCAATACGACGCCAATATTTTGACGTAGGTGCTGAACGTCCAATTCCCGCATGTCCAGTTTATCAATTCGAATCAGGCCGGACTGGGGATGGTGTATGCCCTGCATCAGCCGCGTCAGCGTAGTTTTTCCCGATCCACTGCGACCGACCACCCCCACAACCGTCCCGGCTGGGATCGTAAATGAGACATCATCAAGGGCGGGCCGGTCAGTCGCCGCATAGCGGAAGGTGACGTCTTCAAATTCGACGTGTCCCGCAATCTCCGGTCGTAAACCGGAACCGATACCTGCCTCTGGCTTATGGTTCATCACCGTGCCCAACATCCGTACCGACAAACTGCATTGCTGATATGAATGAACCAGTCCGACCAACGCCACCAAAGGGCCCGTGACTCGCCCCGAGATCATCTGAAAGGCAACCAATTCCCCCACTGACATTTCCTTACCCAATACTAAACTGGCACCATACCAGATCACGATCACGGTCAATAACTTTTCCAGCAATTTTGAGATCGTGGTCGCCATGATCGAAATTTTTCCGACCTTAAAATTCATGGCAACCGCCTGAGCTGTCTTTTGATCCCAATTTTTTCGCTGTACCGGTTCCAAACTGAGAGCTTTCACTGTTTGCACGCCGTGAATCGTTTCGACCAACATCGCTTGACGATCTCCCTCGGCGTTATACAACGCTTCCAGGCGACGTCGATAGGGCCCCAGCAAAACACCGATGTTGACGGCCAACATTCCGGCAAACAACAACACGATCATGGTTAAAGGGAGGCTGTAAAACAGCAGGATCGGCAAAAACACCAATAATGCCGTGGCATCCAACATCGTCAGAAACAAGCTCCCGGTCAGAAATTCACGAATCTGATTGGTCTGCTGCATGTGTTTGGTCAACACCCCGGCAGTCGTTCGTTCAAAAAAACTCATTGGCAAATTGAGCAAATGACCGAATGTCCGTGTGCCCACCCGCACATCGATCTTGCTGGTCGCGTGTAGCAATAAATAACTTCGCAAATACCCCAAGGTTGCATCGAAGATTAATGCCACACAGATTCCCACCGTCAAAACCCGCAAGGTATCCATCGCGAAATTGGTCAGTACCTTGTCAATCACAATCTGAAAGAATAGGGGCACAACCAAAGCAATCAAGTGAATGAATAAGGCCGCCACGGCTACATCGGTGAATGCCGTCCGCTGACGAAAAATCTCCGGAAGGAACCATTTCAGGCTGAAGGGCTGGTTGCTATCGAGCAAGGAGAAGCTTCGTTTCAGCAGGAATACTTCTCCCTGCCAAGATTTTTCCAGTTGCTGTTGATCCAAAAACACAAAACCCTGTTGGTCGGCCAAAGGGTCGAAAACCGCGATTTGTTCCAACTCCTGGCCGTCCTCCCCTTCGGCTTGCCGCATTCCAACAAAAATCACATAGTTTCCGTTGCTTAATTTGGCCAACACCGGGAACGCCTTGTCGACTTTTTTCAATTGCCGCCAAGAGAGGTTCAATTGGCGGGCTTTCAATCCAAGATCCTTGGATATCCTCAGCAGTCGTCGCGGCGTTGGTTCTTCATCCACCAACGAGTAGTCGTGAACCAGTCGACCGGAACTGACGTCCAGACCGTGATGGCGTGCAATCAAGGCCAAGCATTGTAGCGAAGTGTGTTTTCCAGCCGAACCATCGAAAGGTGGATCGTCGCTTTGCCGGCCCGTTGCCTCGGGCTCCTCCACATTAATAAGCGGATCGTCGCTCTCTTGACGCTGTGAAGCCGCGTCAACCGAATCACGTAACGTTTCCGACGCGGGATGGGGTTGACCGCGAGATGGATCAGATGAGGTATTGTAAGGTTTCTCGATCTCCGACATTGTTGATTGCCGCCAGGATTAATTGGGGGGTACATGGTTTATTTGGGAGAAACTTGCTCTCCCTCAATTCGGCACCGGTTACTATATTGTTGCCGCGCCGACCGAAATAACAAGAAAAATTACCGAATCTATCGACGATTTGCCTCGGTTGTTCCGGGGAAACATGGCTTCTGTTTGAGCGACCAACGGAAAAATATAACCAATTCGGGAGGGATTCAATTATTGGCATTTCGGATCGAGCCGATTTGGATTAATTTTCGGATTTTGATGTTTACATGGAAAAACGTCAAACGATGGACAACCCGTTAAATCGACATTCGCCCTTTGACTTCATTCGATGGACCGAGAATGCCGCTGGAATTGACCGGGGATACCAGTTAAGATAAACGATGCAAAAGCCAAATTGCGGAATTCGGCGATTTGGCATCTCAACTCAGGCCAGTGGCATTGGGATAATGAACTTCTTGGTGTCGCTTTGCTCAAAAACTCAAATATGGATGCTGTCCCCAATGTCTAATCCTAACTCATTTTCCACCCCGGACACCCTTCGCGCCCACACTGAAAAAAAATTTCTGTTGAAATTCCTGCTGATCGGTGTCGCCTGCTCGGCATTCGCCGGCTGGGCCATCTATGATGTGTTGATTGAATACCCCGCCCAGATTCCGCGACTGGAAGCGTGGGAAGAGTTGTTGGCCAGCGATCACTTGGATGATGAGCAACGGGTTCAAGAATACCGTAGACTGGCCGAGGAAAATGGCTGGAGCAGCAAGCGTCCAACGGGGGACGAGACGCTGAAAAAATTGAAAGAGAACTTCATTTGGAATTACGGTTTTATCATCGGTGGCTTGGGCATCGGAATCCCCTTAATCGGCTGGTATCTGCTCAATCGAAATAAATGGATCGAATTGACCGGCGGCAATCAGATCACCTCCAGTTGGGGTCAAACGGTGGAATTCGATACGATCACTCAGTTTGACAAAAAGAAGTGGCAGAAAAAAGGAATCGGTGTGGTCTATTACGGCACCCCTGCTGCAAAAAAATTCATAATCGATGATTTAAAATATGAAAGAAGGACAACGGATCAAATCGTCAATGTCCTGGAAAAAGCGATCGGGGTCGACAAGATCATTAACGGACCTCCGGAAAATCAACCGGCCGATAAGTAATCTTGCTCCCCGAAATCAACTACGTGATTTCTCAACAGTTTGATTGAGGGCTTATCAGTCGTCCCAATTCGTAAACCGTGCTTTGTCCCTTTTCGCCCCCTACCGGAGGTTGGTGATCATCGCGAACACAGCGAGAAACCACAAGCCGATGCTAAACCGCCAGCTTGCAGCTTTTTAAGTGTTTAAGCGAACCAGTATCAAACGGGGCTGACAGCGAGCGTCAGTCCTATCGCGATTATTTAAAAGTTTAACAGCCGAGTTGGAATCAAATTCGAAAAATTGGCTATTTCTTGCGATGGCGAATTTTCGCACGCATTCGCCGTTTCTTGCGACCAATTTTGCGACGACCTTTTCCAGTTTTTTTTGTTCCCACTCGGTTGGACTCCTCTGCTTAACGGTTAGAAAATTATTTTTGACGTTAAAATTAAATATTGCTCGGCCGTAGATTCCGCCAGCTATACTTTTCGATAGCCACGCATTGTAACCAAGAAAGGTTCTTCATGGCAAGGTGTCAATGAGTACACCCCAAAAAATCTTTGTTTTTATTTGATGATTGCTCTTTTTTGCGACCACTTCAACAGGAATTTAACAGACGTCGCACGCGGGTCAGGCGAGCGAATCAGTGGCCCGCGATTGGCTGAATAATGGCTCGTTTCTGATCCGGAGTTCAACCAAGCCTCCCGATAACGGATTCGCCTGAGACACTCGACGAGTGACCAACGGCAAGTCTAACCGAGGCTCGCTTTTGGCTTTCAACTACCTGGTGTTTCTAAAAAATTGCGTTTTTTCGCAAAAACTTGCCTTGGTTTACCAAAAAAGCACTAGAAAATCGAAGCGCGAAGGGCTATCATACCGCTTATCAATAAGGTTCTCAAGTTTGTAGGTCGATTGCAACCTATCCGGCTTGAACTCTCCGTTAACCTCCGAAAGGTCGCATGCCAAAAGAAGAAGCATTTGAAGTGGAAGGTGTGGTCACTCAAGCGTTGGCCAACACACGTTTTCGAGTTGAACTTGAAACCGGCAATGAAGTCATGGCCCATGTTGCGGGCCGCATGAGGAAACACTTTATTCGTATCGTCCCTGGTGACAAAGTGCGAGTCGAATTATCTCCTTACGATTTGACCAAGGGTCGAATTGTCTATCGCGAGCGTTAACAAGCTCTTTCACGTATACACGAGCGGCTTCGGCCAACAAGAACTGGATTTCTTGCGGGACCTCAACCGAGGAGTCGGTGAGGGGTTCGATATCCGGAACAGATACAATCCATCTTGTAGGGCATGATAGATTTATCCCCAGGTTCCCCCACTTAGGGAACTGGCCCGAAATAACTTTCTAATTCCAGCAGAACGACGCTAACCGTTCGGTGCTACAAAAACCGGTGGTCTCGCGCCCTTTTACGAACTACCATGGGGCTCGCGCCGTTGCCCTGGCACGTAAACAAAGTACTTGGTTAGCCACAATTCTCAAGACGATTCGAATTGACGAAAACGGTGATTTCGGAAACAATAGGCTATGGCAATTCGATTTCATTGTAAAGAATGTGGGAAATCTCTAAGAGCCGACCGGGAAATCATTGGCCGGTTGACGCGATGTTCAAGATGCGGTTCCAAAGTCCGCGTACCGGCTGAATCAACCCGAAAATCGGGTGAAAAAAATTTTGCTTCAGACCCGTCGACTGAGCCGATTGCAACCCCGCTGAACTCGTCGAATTTCCTGCCCCCCACACTTCAGCATCAAGCACAGCAAGAAACGGAACGGAAAATCGCGTCGTCGGATGTTTTTGATGAGGGGATTTTGTCGGTATTGGGGGATGCGGATAAGTTGGATTTGAGTGATTTTGATTTTGGGCGATTTGACCCCGCCGCTTACCATTCCAAGCCAATGCCCGCTAGCACCGACTCAAAGGCTCCTGAGCAGGCTTCGAACAACCTTGATAGAAGTGGAGACAGCGGTGCATTCAGCAGCCAGCCAGTCGCTCAACTTAGATTTCGCAAGAAGAAAAAATTCCATTTTCCGGGTTTTGAATACGTCTCTGCGGTTCCTAAATTGTCCCAGTTGTCCCCTAAGTCGCTCTTATTGGTCGGATTGCTGGTGATCGCCGGCTTGCTCTCGATCGGAGGACTGGCCTTTTGGCGATCTCTTGATAATTTCACGCTGGAAAGATCGGAGCTGTACCAGTCGGGCATGGGCTCTCGCTATCAAGTGATTCTGACAGAATTAAAACGATCGCAAGGGGCGTTGGCAACGATGCAACAGGCCCACATCAGTAAGGGGTTGCCCTCCGACCAGCTAACACAGGCCAACGAATTGTTGCAGCGATTTGCTAAAATGACCGACGGACACCCCGGCCTGCGATCGGCTGAGCGGCAATTGCGCCTTGGGGATGAAAAAGAGGGGCGAAAAATGTTCCACTTGGAAATGGAAGCCATGATCAGCCTGAAAGCTGAGATCGACGCCGAAACCGAACGGCTAAAAGAGCGTACATTCTCCATTCGCTGATCCGTGGCGATTAATTTGGCAAAACGACTATATTCGTGAAGGGTTAAACTACTTCATGAACAGATACGGCGACTGTCGGCGGGGTAGATTTTCAACTGCCGACTCCCGGAAATGCTAGCGTTGGTAAACTTTGCCGAATAATTCAATTGAAGGGATTAAACTTTTTGTCATTGGTCTGTCGATGATACAAGCAAGCCGAACAGCATAGCGGCGCGATGACTTCAATTACAAGGACAGAAAAAGTGGCTCAACGAAATAATCGCAAAGGGAATATTCTTCGCAAAACTTTAGCCTACCTGATGGTGGCGTTTGCGATCAGTTGCAACACAGGGTGCTTTCTTCCTATTTACGACGCCGATCCCTCGGTTCGAGCAAGGCAGTTGATCTACACCTCAGAAGATCTTCGCGTGATGCGGGATGAATGGCATCGTTTTTGGTTCCTCGACCAACCAACGCATATGACTCCACTGCGAACGCATGGTGGCATTTTATAGGTGTCAAACTCTCGTTGTCTCGCCGGTCTACGGTTGCTCGATCACGGGATTATCCCTGTCGTATCGATCAGGGAGTCTGAGGAAAAACGTTGATATCGACTGCTATCATTGCCGATGAACGAGTAAGGAAATATCTACGTCCTAACTTGGCGATCGTTCATCCAAAAAACAGGCAGTAAGATGAGTTTAAAATTCGGGATCTATCTGGTCGAACAGCGAATTATCAGCCCGGAGCAATTCTGCGGCTTGATCAAAATACAACAGGAAGCAACAGCATCGCTGGCAACGATTTCGATTCGGCATAATATCATGACGATCAAACAGGTCGCCAAGGTCCTGCATGAAATCGAAAACAACCCCGCCATCTCATTCGTCGAAAGTGCAATTGAGCTAAAATTCATCGATCAGCTTGATGCGGAGCGACTTTTGTACGAGCAACAGTCAAGTTGCCCCAATCTGCGGACATTACTGGTCGAGTGTGGATTGCTGACCGAGCATCAAACATGCGTACTTTTCCAGCACTTCGAGAAACAAGCGGCCAAAGGTTTGCTTTCTGACCTATCGCCTGGCTTCAAGCCGACGGGTGATCGAATTCACGAGAGCGATCGCTCAACGGAAATTCCTCAGCCAGAAAAGCCCGAGGTAGAATTCATACCGCCGCAACCAAAGTTCAGCCGCCGACCACTGGTTGTCAAGCCGAATGCACCGGCCCCTTCGCTACAGCAATAAGTTCGACATCAGAAGGAAGCAGGGTGTTGGACGTCGGCTATTATGATGCCTACTTCAGTCTGAGCAGATGTCAACTTGGCTTGAATGCAATCAACCCGACACCTGCCGATGACATAATACATCACGCATTTCTACCAGAATTCGTCACCAATTAAGTTCACAAAAAAAGGGTCGGTGCTTTCACCGGCCCTTTTTCCATGGATTTTCAAAAACCTTAACAAGCCTCACTTTTGCTCTTTGACGGCAATCTAGGTCTGTTCGATGATGTGATCTTCAATCGATGAGTTCCATCGACTGATGAGTATCAAGTTTTGTTTAACTGTCGCAGACGAGCCGATCTTCGTTCGGCTCTCAACTTGGCCCGACGATTGATCTCGCTGGGCTTTTCGTAAAATTCGCGACGACGCATCATTTTCTTGATACCGCTTCGCTCGACTAATTTTCTAAAACGACGTACTGCTTCTTGAATTGATTCTTTTTCTCGTACGATCAGTTTTACCATTTGACCTCCAAACCGAACAACATCACTAAACAGGTTCCTTTCATAAATATCGAGTCTTGGTTGATTTTAAAGTAACTTACATTCGAAGCCGGCCCATTCCTGAATGTTGAGATTTATCATCACGCAGAGAAAGGGCTGATGGATTCTGCATTTTACAAAATTTTTAGATAGCATTGTATTATATCGGCTTTCCCGGGGCTTTGTCCAGCCCCACTTCTGCCCAGTCGTACTTTTTCCGTACTTTTTCCGTTTTTTTTGCCTATTCCCCTTATTCGGATCGGTTCGCCCCCAAATGGCTTTTGGTGGCTGAAGCTCCGATTTAGGTCATAGTGCGAGCGGTTGCTACCCCCCTTAAAAACATAGCCTAAATCGACCTGTTTTATGTCCGAAAACGCCCCAATGTCGTCTCCTCCAGGAATCTCGCAAAAAAATGAGGCCGAATTTATCGGTCAACTGATGGCGAGGCAAAGCCAAGCTTTGAAGGCGTTGGATGAGCTCAATTCGAAAATTGAAGCGACGCTCGGCCGTTGGCATGAAGTATATAAGCCATCAGACGCCCTCGATGGCGTGCTTGGAGAGTCGGGCGACTTTGTTTTCTAATCCGCTTCGTCCAAATTTCCCGACCGGCGAATTGCCATCGTTAATCGCAAACCCATCAACAGGCTGGTGACCACTCCGGCCAATCCGATCGCAGACACGTCCTGGAAACCGAGCGGC